>CAJMSX010000002.1 GCA_905216195.1 uncultured bacterium | reverse complement strand
TATAGCACTCAAATCCTGTCCGTTTTTCATTTACACAAAGTTTTGGATAGTCCCTGATTAATTGGTATATTTAGGACAAATTTTGACGGCCTTTAATGGAACTAAGTAGCATTGAAACGATCTATTCGGGCTACGAGCAATCTTGCGACTTTACCTTTAATGGAACTAAGTAGCATTGAAACCAGCGTCCGGAATATTGTTTTAGTAACAGAGATACTCCTTTAATGGAACTAAGTAGCATTGAAACTTGTATTATAGAAATACTTAAATTCGACAGCGAAACCCTTTAATGGAACTAAGTAGCATTGAAACACAAAGAGATTGTTTGCTCTTTGTTGACATTCTCTTCCTTTAATGGAACTAAGTAGCATTGAAACAGTTGTGTACGACCTTTGTCTGCGTTCCGGCATTGACCTTTAATGGAACTAAGTAGCATTGAAACTTTGAAGGGATTAACAGGAGAATGTTTTCCTGTTCTCCTTTAATGGAACTAAGTAGCATTGAAACAGGCCGAGATTAAACGAAAGTACGGCGCACACTGCCTTTAATGGAACTAAATAGCATTGAAACGGTTTCAGATACATTCTTTTCAGTAGCAACTTCATCCCTTTAATGGAACTAAATAGAATTGAAACCATATCAGTATAGGCTCTATCCGGAAAGATAAGGGACTTTTAATCGAACTAAGTAGCCTCTCAATTTGTAGGCGCGGCCGTCTGGGCCGGGATAAACCGGGCTTTTCTGTGGATGAAGGAGGGGAGAAGGGTCTGCCGGGTAAGGGAGGAAGGGCAGATACTCTACCCCGGCAGAGACAGCGGCCTAGATTCCATGGAATAAATAGTTCAGGTAACTTTTTAAGAGGCTGATATGAAAGACGATCTGATAGGTATCGTGACCGTTCAGCAGCCTGGGGTCTTCGGACCAGGTGAACCGGATGTAAGTTTTCCCGTCCAGCCGGATGCGGGTGTAGGAGGTAATTTTTATTTTTCTTGGGCCGGGTGTGATGATCTCGAAGGACTGATGGTCAGTCCACTTCGTTTTATCCTCGAAAATAAAGCCGGCATTTTCCTGTTCCTGCAGGTTGGTGGTAAAACTATACGGTACGTATACCCAGGAACCGGTTACTATTAAAAGGATGACAAATAGACAGATAAAGATGTAACCGAACCGGATGAACAGCGGAGGCTTCTTTGTAAAGAGTTTTATAGCTTCGTGGCTATAAAAGGTTTTATTTGACTCGTTCATTTTACTCTCCTAATTCTAATTGGTCTTTGATCAAGGTGTAGTAATACCCTTTTTTGTTTATCAAATCGGCATGCTTCCCCATTTCCACGATAGTGCCCTTGTCCAGCACAATGATATTGTCTGCATGCTTGACTGTGCTTAGCCGGTGGGCGATGATCAATACGGTTTTGTTGGTAAAGTGCTTGTTGAGGTTGTTCATGATGCTTTTTTCATTCGTGGCATCCAAAGAGTTGGTGGCCTCGTCTAAAAAAATATAGTTGGCATCTTTATACACGGCCCGGGCAATCAACAAGCGTTGTTTTTGTCCGGTGCTCAGGTTTTGCCCTTCCGAACCAACCCGGGTCCCATATCCCATCGGCATGGAAGATACGAAGGAATCGATATTGGCAATCTCACAAGCTCTTTTTACCCGCGACAGGTTCGGTTCCTCTTCGGATAATCCGACGTTGCCCGTGATGGAGTCCGAAAAGATGAAACTTTCCTGCATGACAATGGCACATTTACTCCTCCAGCAACTTTTGTTTATTTCTTTCAGGGAAGTCTCGTTCAAGCGTATATCCCCTTCCGTAGGGTCGTAATAGCCTAAAATCAGTTTTAACAGGGTGGTCTTCCCGCTTCCGCTTGCGCCGACGACCGCCGTGATTTTATTGTGCGGAATGACGAAAGACAGATTTTTTAAGACTTTTGGAGAATTCGTACCCCCGTATCTGAACGAAACATTCTCAAATACAATATCCATATCCGGATAAATATTTTCCTGGGTGGAGTGGAGGTTTTCCTCTTCTTCGTTTCCGTAAATTTCATTGATGCGTTTTAAGCTTAATTTTACGTCTTGCCAGGATTGCATCAGACCTACCGACTGATAGAGGGGAACGTTGAGTTGGCCGACGGTGAATTGGATGGCAAAAAACATTCCCAGACTCAGATCCCCTTTGATAACAAAATTCGCTGCCACAAACGAGATCAGTATATTTTTGATGTGGTCTATCAGGTCGCCGCCGATTTGCTGAGTTTGGGAGAGTTTTAAGCCGAACATCGTTATTTCATGCAGCTTGATCTGGATTTTTTCCCATTCCCAGCGTTTTTTCTTTTCACAATTGTTGAGTTTTATGTCTTGAATGCCGGTAATGATTTGGATAACGTTGCTGTAATTCAGGGCCGTTTCCTGGAATTTCATATAATCGACAACCGCCCTTTTTTTCATCAGCAATACCACCCACAGCACGTAAAAAACGCTTCCGATCAGAAAGATCAACAGGATATAGAAACTGTATTTTAAGATTACGCTACCGAATATAAGAAAGGTAACCAGTATGGTGATGATACTGATCAGCGAACTGGTGAGAAAGCTTTCTATCCGGTCGTAATCGTTTATCCTCTGTATGATGTCCCCTATCATTTTCGAATCGAAAAATGAAATTCTTAACTTCATCAGCTTGTCCAGGAAATTGGAGACGAGCGATACGCTGATGCGGGAGGTGACGTGTAAAAGCAGCCAGTTTTGCACGAAATGGGTGAAAGACTGCCACAGGATCAGCAGCAACTGCGCTATAAATAGTAAAGTGATGAAGGTGAGGTTTTTATTCTGAATCCCGTTGTCCACGACCAACTGCGTTATGAAGGGCAGGGACATACTGATTAATCCGGCAATGACCAGTCCGAAAAATATTTTCAGGATGTAGCTTTTATAAGGAAGGATGTAACGGAATAAAGATTTGAATTTAATTTTATCGTCTTTTATTTCTTCCTGTTCATAAAACTTTTCCGTCGGTCTCAATACCAGGGCTATTCCCGGCCGGGATTCATCCTCATTGCTTCCTGTCCAGCATTTCATAAACACGTTTTTCTTATAGGTCAATAGCCCTTTGGAAGGATCGGCCACCCGGACTTTATCCTCTTTTATAGCATAGAGAACGACATAATGGGTTTGATTCCAATGGATGATGTAGGGAAAAGCATTGAGTTCGATAAGGCGTTTGAATGTGGTATTGATGCCTGCACATTCGAATCCCAGGTCCTCGGCACTATCCTTCAGGTTGAGGAGGGAAGTCCCTGTTTTTTTTTTATAGCTTCTTTTAGCCAGGTAAGAAACCGAAAATTCTTTTCCATAGTATTTTGCTATGGTACATAAACAAGCAGGGCCACAATCGGAATTATCTAATTGACGGAAATACTTAATTTTCATGTATATAAAAATAGGTATACCATACTTTTACGGTATGAATGATGGATTCGTGAAAAATGAGGGTATAGGCATGAAATAACTTTTGTTTGTCCGGATCGACGTTGAAACTGACAGTTTTGGTATTCGGATTCACTTTACAGCACTGATCGAACATGATTTTAAAAAGCCGTATTCCTAAAATGCTATACCGGTATTTGGGATTGGAAAAGAGGGAATCCACCTGAATATGAGTATCGCTTTTTACTTCAAAACAAAACCAGCCCAGTACGTCGTTGTCGTTTATAAAAAAGGAATCGTACACATTTTGCTTGTTTCTTTCCAAATAATTAAAAGAATTGAACTCTTTACTGTACGCGTTTACGATTTGGAAAAGGTGTTGGTCCTTTTTGATTTGTTGGAAATTGTAAATTTGGAAAGGGTCGTTAACGATTTGCCCCTTATCGTCGAATCTCTTTTTTATGAAAGTATCCTGGACTTTCCGGAAGTCCAGGATGAAATATGTATTTTTTAAAACCGGCTTACCGAACCCGTTTTTTACCAGGAACGTTAAGATTTCCTCCGCTTCTTCGGATTTTACATGAAACACTTTTGCCAGGATATCGGTTTTCGAGCCGGAAGCCCACCGCTGGAATTCCCGGATCAGCATAGTACCGTATCCTCTGTGCCGGAATTCCGGCAGTAAATAAATCTTGTTTAATAGAAGAATCTCGGTTTCATCGTAATAGGAAAGAAACCCGATGAGCGTATCTTTATGCGATATTCCGATCACATAAAGATTCTCATCCTCCAATTTATTTTTGCCTATTATTTCATGAAAGGATTTACAGGCACTTTTTTCGATTTTACGAACGGTAATATCGTCAGACATAGATTAACATGTTTTTTGTTTCTTTATCCATTTCCGGGGCCAAAGGACAACGGGGATCCGGATATCCCCAATTCTCCTTTCCGTAACAAGCGATCACTTCTTTCCAGCAGACGCCCAGCCTATGCCTGCATTTTTCAAAATCGGGACATTCGTTGCAGAAACTGTTGTTGGGCAGTTCGCCCCGGGAAAGGTTAAATAAGGCTTTTGCTTTGGGGGAATTCCAGATTTCTTGGATGGAGTTTTTGGTCAGGTCTCCGATAATGAAATTTTCGTTCCAATACAATTCCTCGCATATGGTGACCTTGCCGTCGGGGAGAACAATCAGACCGGTCACATTTCCCGTACACAACGCTCTGGATTTAAATTCCTGAGAATTTCTGAATTCGTCCGGGGAATGAATGGCTCCCATATCCCAGTTGATCTCGAAGGGGACGGCGGCATATTTGTTTTCGAGAAAAGCTTTTACCTCTTTCACCTGTGCCAGGGTCGGTTTTATACTTTTATACAACTCCCGGGATTTAAAATGGCTGTATCCCACCGGGGTAAACGTATATTTCTGAATATTTTTTAAAGAAAGCAGGTATTGAAAAAGTACATCCAGGTTTTCGACGGTTAATGTTTCTTGGGTTAGGGTGCTTTTGATGATTAATTCAAAACCGAGGGTATCGGCATAACCGATCGAGTTTTTCAGCGCTTCCGCATAACTTTCTTTTACCCCTAAATTTTTCTTTTGTAAACCGGGGAGGAAACTGTCTACCGAATATTGCAACCGGGTTATTCCTATTTCTTTCAATACTTCCAATTGCCGGCGCGAAACGGGCACTTTGGTGGAGATATAGGGGTTATAGCCGGATTCCACCAATTTTTTCAGGATGATGTCGTAATCTTTATGTAATACCACTTCTCCGCCGGACAGATCGATAACACCTATCCCTAATTTTTTCGCTTCGTCTATAAAATCGAGTATCCGGGACGTTTCAAGCGGTTTGTATCTGGTTTTTCTGTCCGCGTAACAATAGATGCAATCGGTGTAACAGGTGGTGTTGATGACGAACATTAAAGTGCGGGGCTTGTGCAACCGGATGGTTTTAAAGTCATAAGGAGGAGAAATCATGAAATTTTCCGCTTCGATATCGTCTCTTCTCGCCTGCTTTTCATTTTTGATTAAGACGGCCTTCGGAAATGAAAAAACGTGGTTGTCGTATTTTAAATTCAGGGATTCTTCATTTTCGATCAGGGGCTGAAGGATCTCGAGGATTTTCTGCTCCGGTGTATCGAAATCCGCGCTTATTTTTTTCGAGATGACGCTCAGGGGTTCCTCTCCTTTGAAATAGGATAACAATAAAGCATAGACGGGATGGATGAAGCTCACTAAAAGACCGTTATCGTATTCCGTGGTCAATAGGATCCGGTTTCGGTCGTTCACTAAAAAATACTCCGGGTTCAGAATGTAGTTGGTTTCCATGATATGCCTTTTTAATTATTGAAATCTGGAACTGTTTGCTCCTTTATTTTCTCTTTGTTTTATCTTTTTCCCTTTCAACAGATTATACCGGATGTTTATGCCGAATCTTTGTTGATAGCTGTGAATGTTATAATCTGAAATATTGTTTACATAATACCAGGTACCTCTGGGGTTGTCTTTATTCAACACATCGGAGGCTTGAAAACCGAACGTAAATTTCTTGTAGGTGTATGAACAATATAAATCAAGGCGATAGAACGATTTCATTTTAGTTTGTTCGAAATAGGCCAATCCCTGGTATTTAAAACTATACCCGACCATAAGGTTTTTGGTGATGTTATAATCCGTGGAATTGGTAATGACGTATCCTTTCGGTTCGGTGGTATAAAAATTTAATTGTTTTTTATAGTCGACCAATTTCGCATACTGTCCGTAAAATCCCAGGTAGCCGCTGATTTTATCGTTAGAAAAAACGTAGGGCAGGTAAAAGTTCAGGATAAATCGGTTTTCATTGGAATAATTCATATAGGTAGTGATTTCTTCAAAATCCTTTTCTCCGTTGTAGGTGATGGATTTGTAGCTATTTTTCTTATAGATATATGTGAAATCGATTTTTAGAAAATCGAAGAAGAGATTTTCAAATCCTACTTTATAAAATAAGGAGGGGAGCAAATGGGGATTTCCGGTCGAATAACTGTATTTGGACATATACCTGTAATTGGGCGTATAATACAGATAGGGCGGCCGGTCTATCCCGGTTGAAAGCGATAAGGAAGTGTTGTAAGAATTAAAGTCTCCCGAAATTTTTACGAAAGGGAAGAGATGCGTTTTGTTGTATTTCCACTTTACGTTGTCGTAAAGCGAATGGACGGACATATCGGTCATCTCGGCTCTTAATCCGGCATATAAAGAAATCTTATTGAGCCGGTATCGCAAAGAGGCGTATGCCGCATAGATATTTTCATGTAGTTTGTATTTGGAAGAAAATAAAGGGTTATAGACGGGTAAATCCCGGATGATCGAATCATACCGGCTGGAAGGGTTGAGTTCTCCTATATCCGCCCGGGCTCCCAGTTTAAATTCTATTTTTTTATCCGAGTAAACCAGATCGTAATGCAGCTGGTGCTGATGGCCGTAATGTCTGTTTTTGATGTGAATTTTCGATAAATCCATCAGGCCGGAGGCATGGGTGGTGTTGTCGTTTTTCATGCGGCTGTCCGATTTACCCCAGACAATCCCGTAGCCTAATTCGTGTTTTAATTTTAAGGTGTCGTTGGTTTTATAATCCACATAAATTCTGAACAGGTCGCCTTTGTCGTCGAATTTTGTTTTATCGTAGGTATGTTCAAAAAGTTGATCGGTCTGAAAATAATCGATGGTATCGCGGGCATCCCTGTTATAATCTTCTATATAGAAAGAAGCGTTGGTATGAATGACGTCGTTGTTTTTAAACTTGTAATCCAAGTTCAGTACGCCGAAATAATCATTTCCTCTCGAATCGTATTTTCGGAATTCATCGGAAAAATCTTTGTTTGAATAATTCGTAAAAGTGGTTCTTTTTTCTTTCACGTACGTATTTTCATATTCCAGAAAAAGAGAGAGATAGGTGTTTCCCCTTTGGGTAGAATAATAACCGTTGGACGAGCCGCCGAGTTTCTCGGTGACATATTCCAGGTTGCCGCCTAAATTTAAGGAGTGGGAGTCTTCTTTTTCCTTTTTTAAAACAATATTGATGGTTCCTCCCACGTTCGATGCACTTTCGCTGGCGGAAGAAGACATGACGACGATTTCTTTGATCTTGTCTGCCGGAATGGATTTCAGATAGGCGTTGATGGCGGAAGAAGAAAGTCCCGTGGTACGCCCGTCGATTTTAAGGCCTGAACTCAAACCGTTTAAGGTAATCCCGGATGCAGAGATGTTTACACCGGGGATTTTCGTGAGGAGCTGGAAAGCCGAATTCATTTGGATATTGCCCAAAAAGGAAGGATCTAAAATCATGTTCCCGTCTCTCACCCGGAGAGCTTTTTTGAAATTTCCCTGCACCGTAACTTCATCCAGCATATGGTCGCTTATTTCCATTTGAAAGTTCATGACCTCCTGTATCGGGATCACTTTAAATAAAGGCTTATAGGCGATATGCGTTATATTTATATTGTATTCTCCTTTGGGTAGGGGAGTCGTGGTGAATTTTCCGTCGGGACCCGATGTGAAAATTTCAAAGACCGAATCTTTGCTGAATTCGATATAGGCATTCTCGATCGGTTTGTCGTTATGGTGTATATAACCGTTGACCGTAATATAATTTTCCTGAGAAAATAAGGAAGAAACAGAAAATAATAAAAAAAGGCACATCCATATCTGTCGGTACGGATAGTGAACTGTAGGTGTTTTCATAGACATTTCGTTTTAGTTTTATTAGTTATTTTACTTGAACCGGTCGTTTTTTGTCCGTAACCGTATTGGCAGTTTGTTTCTCACTTATTCTCTTTCAGGAGCGGCCTTGCCGTATCGCTCGGTAGGGACGCTCCTCCTGAACCGCTGCTTATTCGCCCGGGTAAGTGTTATTGCTTTTTATATTTTTCTTTAAACAGCCTTGCGCACAAACTCCGGTACATTTACCTCCTTCCATTTGATTCATGATTTCCATGCTTACCACTTCCTGCTTGGTAATTTTCGGGAATTGCTTTATAAATTTTGTCGTTTTCATGATAAATACTTTTAGTTAGGTTAATGATGATATACTGTCTTGTTTTCGATGGATCAGCTCATTTATTTTATGAATAAACACGCCCAGGGTATCGTTTTTAGCTATAATGGTTAAAGGGATATTAATCCCGTATTTTTTTTCAATCATAAAAAGAACCTCTATCATATCCATAGATTCCAGGTCTATCGTATAGAAAGGAGAATCTTCGGATACATTTTCGGGCAGGGTATCGAATTTAACTTCCATCAAACAATTTTTTAACTCGGCAAAATCAAACTTCTTCATACGCTAAATAGTCAATAGATTCGTTTAAGATCGGTGAACGGGGGCAGGTGGGGTCCGGATAATCCCATTTATCCTCGCCATGATAGGCCAGGACATTTTTCCAGCATACCCCTAGCTTGTGTCTGCATTTTTCGAAATCCAGGCATGTTTTACATGCACTTTGAGGCGTAATGGCCTCTTTTTTCAAATGAAACAGGGAGAGGGCTTTGGGGGAATTCCAGACTTCTTCGATACTTTGATGCGCGAGATTACCGATGATAAAATTTTTATTCCAGTATAATTCTTCGCATATCGTTACCTGCCCGTCCGGCAATAAGACAAAACTGGTGATATTTCCCGTACACAGGTTTCTTCCGTTAAACTCGGCTTGGTTTTTGTATTCGTTTTTGTAATGCACTCCCCGGAAGTCCCAGTCGACGATTAAATTTTTCCTTCGGTATTTTTTTATAAAATCCTGAGCCTCCCTTAACTGCTTCAGGGAGGGTTTTATGCTTCGGAAGTGATCCCGGGGAAGGTAATGACTAAAGCCGATGGCTGTAAAACTGTAGGATTTGATATGCTCTTGGCTATTGACGAAGTCCAGCAATTGGGTAAGGTTGGGGATCGTACAACTCTCCCGGGTGAAGGTGCTTTTAATGTGGATCTCCATATTTTTTTTATTCAATATCCCGATACTCTTTATGATCTGAGGAACATAGGAGTCGTTACAGCCTATGTTTTTAGATTGGAGGGATACATCGAGGCTGTCCAGGGATACCTGTATCTTTTTCACCCCTGTTTCTATCAGTTTATCTATCGTTTTTTCCGAAAGGGGTACTTTGGTGGATAGAAACGGACGGTAGCCGCACTCGTGTAATTTCTTTATTATGATTTCCCAATCGGGATGTAATAAAAATTCGCCTCCCGAAATATCGAATATATTCACCCCCAGGGTCCGGGCTTCCTCTATGATGCTTAAGATCCGTTCCGTAGAGAGAGGAGTGTATTTCGTTTTCCTATCGGCATAGCAATAAGTACAGTGGGTATAGCAGTTCGTGTTGATGACAAACAGGATGGACCGGGGCGTATTCAAACGAAGTGTCGAAAAATCATAAGGAGGATTTATCAGGTAATCTTCTTTATTTAAATCGTTTCTCACTTCTTTTTTCCGGTTGTGGATGATTAACCGCCGGGGAAAGGTGAAATAGGTATTGTCATATTTTATATTTACCTGTTCTTTGGTTTCGATAAAGGAAGAAAGTGTGTGTTGCAGGCTCTGTGGATCGATCCCTAGTTCATCCTCTATTTCCCGGCTCAATGGTCCGTATGGTTTATTACCGGTGAAATAGGATAATAAGAGGGCGTGAACGGGGTGCAAAAAAGTAAATTCCGCTCCGTTGTCCGTATTGGAAATCAATAAAATTCTATTCTTATCGTTAAATAATTTATATTTTGGATTCAGAATATATAATGCGTCTTCATCAAACATGGCCTGCGGTTTTATTAAAAACGGAATGTATAGGTTCAGTCCTTCTTATTGTTTTTCAGATTCTTCTTTACACAGCCCTGTGCACAGGATTCGACACAACCTCTCCCTTCCAGACTATCCAATATTTCGTTCGATACTTTTTCTTGTTCGGTGATCACAGGAAATTGTTTGATAAATTTGATCGTTTTCATCGGAATTGAATTTAATGGGTTTATAAAAGAGCCTTTTAAATTTTTCCTTATATTTTTCGCACACTATTTTTGTTCGTTTTTCCTGCATGAAGAGAAGATAAATATCTCTCTGGAAAGGAAAAAACAATCAGAAAACCGCTGAATTAAAAGAACGTGAAAAATTCAAAAGGCTCCGGCTTATACAAAATCAATCAGATCCGGACGGCCTCCCGCTGGCGGTTGTTATTTTCCCGGCTTTTTTACATCTTGCGCACAAGTTCGGTACAATCCGCTTCCAGGAAGTCCGATACCTCTTTCGCCAATTCTCCCTCTCCGGTAATTTCAGGAAACTGCTGAATAATTTTTTCGTTTCCCTTTTCCTTAGATGGAACTTATTTGTTGCGAAGTGGCGGTAGACTTTTGAGCTTCACTCATCTGATTGTTATTTTTTAAATTTTTCCGTTTGCATCCCTGGGAGCAGGATTCAGCACAGCCGGCTTCAATGGAATCCAATACTTCGTTGGACAATTCTTCCTGTTCGGTAATTTGGGGAAATTTCTGAATAAACTTTTTTGTTTCCATAATTTTCGTTTTTAATTAGAGGTCGCTAATTGTTGTGCGGTTTGGGAAGCTACCGGAGTTTTGTTGGATTCGATCATGGTATTGTCATTTTTCATATTTTTCCGTTTGCATCCCTGGGAGCAGGATTCGGCACAGCCTGCTTCGATGGAATCCAATACTTCGTTCGACAACTGTTCCTGTTCGGTAATTTCAGGAAATTTCTGAATAAATTTTTTTGTTTCCATAATTTTTATTTTTTAAGATTTGAGGTTGCTAGTGGTTAGGTCGTCGGTGAAACCGTTGTTTCTTTTGGTTTTTCCTTGATAGTGTTGTTGTTTTTCATGTTTTTATTTTGACATCCGTTAGGACATCCCTCCCGGCATTCTCCCGCAATCAGAGAATCCAAAATTTCGTCGGATACCTTTTCCTGCTCGGTAATCCCTGGAAATTGCTGAATAAATCTTTTCGTTTCCATCGTTTTTATTTTTAGTTTGTCTTTCACCTGTAATTTTTAGGGGTAGTATTTTCCTTTTCTTCTCTACTATCCGGCACTATCTGTTTTTAGTTCACCTGATGCTTCCGCTGACGATCGTCTTATTTTGGTCTTTAGTAGAATTTCAGGATCAACTTTTACACGAGCGGAAAAATACAGCCGTTCCCTTTATTTTTCCTGACATCTCACCACGTTCGCTTTAATCCGGTTATCGGAGGATTTCTCCTCCTTATTATGAAAGCAAATAAAATAAACGAAAATTAATTATGCAAGTATTTTGTGCAAAAAATTAAATAAAAAGTTATATTGATTTTATCAATATAAAATTAATATGATTACTAGTGTAATCATTACGTTTAAAATAGTGGGTATATACGGGACCGATATGAAGTCGCTATTTTATCGTTTTGGAACTTACAATCAGGAAGATATTTATATTAAAATGTCTCTCGCACTTTCAGCTTTGTTACAAAACAGTTCGTAAATGATAAAAGGAACAAACCGGGAGATAAGGGGGAGAGGTAGCCGGTTGAGGGAGTTCAACCGGAAACCGTTAGTATTCTGATCGTGTAACAGCTGCCGGAATACTTTCGTAAAACCGCTTATGGCACGTGAAGAAACAAAATTGGGGCTTTTGGGATTGACGGCGATTGTGATCGGCGGAGTGATCGGCGGGGGAATCTTCAATATTCCGAAGGTCTTGGCGGAGGGTGCCGCTTTGGGAGCGATTTTGATTTCCTGGGTGATTTCGGGACTTGGTATACTGGGAATCGCTCTTACTTTTAAGATGTTGAATGCTTCCCGGCCCGATTTGTCCGGTGGAATTTACCGGTATACGAGGACCGGTTTCGGCAATTTTGCAGGTTTTACTATTGCCTGGGGATATTGGATCGGAACGGCCTTAGGTAATGTGGTTTTTTCCGTTATGCTCAATGATGCTTTCGGCTTGTTTTTTCCGGTACTGTTGGAACACGGAAAAGCTACCCTGATTTTTGCCTCCTGTTGTACCTGGTTTTTTGCCCTGCTGGTGGCATTGGGATTAAAACTGGCGGCGGCAATCAATACGATCTCTACGATTATTAAATTTTCTTCCCTGACTTTATTGGTGATTTTGTTGCTTTGCTATGCCGATTACGGCATGCTGGAATGGAATTTCTGGGGTAAAGGCAGCCACTTGGGATCTCTTTTCCAACAGGTCAACAGTACGTTGCTTACCACTCTTTTCTTTTTTATGGGGGTGGAAGGTGCTATTGTCGTGGGAGCGAGGGCGAGGCGGCCTCAGGATATCGGCAAGGCGACGGTGATCGGTTATTTGATCTGTCTTTTTCTGAATGTATTGGTTTGTGTATTGGCTTTCGGTTTCGTTTCCCGGGATGCCATGGTGCATCTGAACGATCCCGCTTTGGCTCAGATAGCCGGAAAAGGAATAGGAGAGTGGGCCCGGATATTTGTGAATATCAGTGTCATTATTGCCGTAGCGGGGGCTTGGCTGGTATCGACTATCATTGCCGCCGAACTTCCGGCAGGGGCTGCCCGGGACGGGATTTTCCCGCGTGTTTTTGCCCGGGTAGACAAAAGAGGAACTCCGCTTACGGCTATAGGGGTCACTTCCGTTTTTATTCAAGTATTTCTTTTCGTGGTGATCCTGGCCCATAACGTATATGTATTTTCGGTGGATATTTCGGGCATTATGGTTTTACCGACCTATGTGTTGAGCGGCCTTTTTCTGGTAAAGGCGGGGTTAAAGAAACATATTTATGCGTCCCGTCCCGGTGCACGACAGGCGGCGGTGGTTACCGGTATATTGACGGTTTTCTATTGCTTGTGGATCATGGGTGCAGGGAATCTCCGTTTGCTTTTTCTATCTTTCGGCATGTATTTAATCGGCATTTTTTTCTATCGCTGGGCTTTCCGGCAGCATGCGCTTGCGGAAAAAAGGCCTTTTCAGCTTACAGACCGTTATGTGATTGTCTGCATGGCGGTCGCTTGGATTTTCGGGATTTGGTGGGAATGGAAAGGAATCGGTTAAGGTTTCGGATATTCCGTTGGTGCGGGTATGGAATTAAAAATTATATTTGTGAAAGGATAACTTTAAAACGGTTGTTTACGATAAATAAAAGGGTAATAGATACCGGAGTATGAAAAATATCATAGGGATAGTAATGCTGTTGACGGGCATCTGGACGGTGCAGGAGGTGGCAGGCATAGAAAATATCAATTCAAAAAAACAGGTGAAAATGACAACGGGAAAAGAAATTTTTTTGGCAGGCGGTTGTTTTTGGGGAACCGAGCATTTTATGAAACAAATCCGTGGAGTAGAAAATACGGAAGCCGGATATGCGAACGGAACGATAAGAAATCCCTCTTATGAAGAAGTATGCCGGGGGAATACCGGCTTTGCCGAGACGGTGAAAGTGGTTTACGATCCGCAGCAAGTGAAATTGGAAACTTTACTGAAGCTGTATTTTAAAACGATAGATCCTACCAGTTTGAACCGTCAGGGAAACGACCGGGGGACTCAGTACCGGACAGGCATATATTACACCGATGAAGCCGATTTGCCGGTTATCCGGAAAGCGGTTGAAGAACTGGCGTCGAATTATGAAAAGCCGGTGGTTATCGAGATAGAGCCTTTGAAAAATTTTTATCCGGCTGAAAGCTATCACCAGGATTATCTGGACAAAAATCCGGGAGGATACTGTCACATTTCTCCGGATTTGTTTGAAATGGCCCGCCGTGCTTCTTCCAAGCCGGAGTACCGGAAAGCCGAGGATTCCGTGTTACGGGCTACCCTGACTCCCGAACAATACGCCGTCACCCGGAAGAACGCTACCGAACCTGCTTTTCACAATGCCTATTGGGATGAGTACCGGGAAGGTATTTACGTCGATATTACGACCGGAGAGCCTTTGTTTGTGTCGACCGATAAATTCGATTCCGGTTGCGGCTGGCCCAGTTTTTCCAAACCGATCCGGAAGGATTTGATTGAAGAACGGACAGATACCTCCCATGGAATGAGGCGGACCGAAGTGCGCAGTAAAACAGGCGATGCTCATTTGGGGCATGTATTTGCCGACGGTCCGAAAGAGAAGGGAGGACTCCGCTATTGTATCAACAGCGCTTCTCTTCGGTTTATTCCGAAAGACCGGATGGAAGCGGAAGGATACGGGGAATATCTTTCGCTTTTTGAAAAGTAAAAGGGCTTATTCGCCCGGTAAATTTTTTCGTCCTCAGACCGGAGCGAAATTTCCTTTCGTTCGGTGCGGAGGTTTGGGGTAGAAATGCGCAATTGGGATAAAGTATGGAAAATAAATCCGATCCACGGGCTTCATCACTTCGGCTGGGAAAGAGTGACGCACAAATGCCCCGTCCCCCTGATTGCACAAATGCCCCGTCCCCGTGATTGTTAAAAACCGAAAATAAAAATCAGAGGGACGATAAGTCCGCTGATCAATTCGATAAGTCCTCTGCCTTTCAAGCCCTTGGGGCCTTTTACCAGGATCAGTCCGGTGAGGGTGATCAGAATCAGGGAGCCTGCAAACAGGTCGGAAAAAACGGTCCACCCTTTTCCCGGATTATAATGTAGCCGGTTAAGCGCATAGAATAACGGCCTTTTTTTCACCGATTCGTAATGTGCGTTGCCGGTATTCAGGTCGAGGGTCAGGGAAGAACCTCCCTTGAGGAAGACTTTCAATCGCTGAGCTTCCGGAAAGTAATGTTTGGTATAGTTATTTTCTTCTTCGAGAGGTTGCAGAAGGGCCAATACTTCTTTTTTACCGTAATCCTCCCGGCTTTTCGGGAAAGAGCCTTCTATCCGGTAGTGTTTCTGCTGAATGGAATAATCGGAATTAAAATCTTTTTTATGATTCAACAGTATACCGGATATGGCATAAATCAGGATGACTCCTGCAAAAAAATAAGATAAATCCCGGTGGAGGATGCGGCTCCATTTCCGGATAAAAGGCATAAGGGGTTTGGACGACATGACAATTGTGATTAAATCGTGTTCCGGATACCGATGGGAATATCCGGAACCGAGTTGCGCTAATTAAAACGGTTTCTCTGCGGGATCTACGGTATACAGAGAAAGATAGCAATCAAAATCATTTGTTTATCTGATAACTTTCGGCATCGATGTGATAGAAGGAAAGATAGTCTTTGCCTTCTTTTTCCTGTCTTTCCGCAATGCGTTTCCGGAAATTGTCAATGCGTTGTTGTACATTGTCGGCGGGAGTTTCCCCCATCGCCTTTTGTTCGGATTCGCATCCGGCTTCGCTATTACCGTGTTTTTCGGCTTGATCGGTTTTGATCTCTTCTTCCCAGCGACTCAGGTAAGCTTCGTCTATGCGCTCTTCAACCAGTTTCCCTTTTACGCGGACGATGTTGTTAACGGTTTCGGGTTGAAATTTCCCGATTTCTTTTCCGGCTTCTACCCGGATGGTTTTGGTATCGTCGCTTCCCATCAGAAAGATTTTACCTCCTCCATGGGAACAGATGTGGGTGCAGACTCCTTCGACTTCAATCGGTTGGCCGTTCAGTTTTTCGGCCTGTGCAAGCAGATCGTCGACTTGCAGGAGACGGGTGGTTTCCGTCTGGGTTTTTGCGGACTGGTCTTTGGGTTTGGATTTACAACTGAAGCAAATCATGGAAAAAAGGGTCAATGCAATCGTTGGAATCAATAGGTATTTTTTCATGTTGTTACTTTTTAGATGGTTACAAAAATATAGTTTATATTTAGAAGAATCACTTCATCCGCTACAAATAAAAAGTTTATGCGGGTTGTCAAAAAAACGGGTCAATGAGTGGATAACTAATCTGATTTCTACTTACTTGCATTGATGTGCCACTCCGCCTAGGACAAAGGTATAACTTTTTTATAAATGGGCAAAAGAGCAGTAATATTTTCATGGGAGTGGGGGGAATATTTGCTATCCATACATCGGAGTGACCTATCCGTTCCCGATCATGTCAATCACCCGTTTCCTTAGCTCGTGTATGTTTCCTATTTAATTGCCGGGAAATAAATTAGTTAATATTTTTTTCCAATCCAAAGGAAGTTGATTATAGAGAGCAAGCATAATAATGAAAAAGACAACAATAATAATAACGGTTCCCCATCGGATCATGATATGCGGGGGTGTTTCTATTATTTTAATGACTTTTTTGGAACGCAGTTGATTTTGATTATTGTATTTAATTTTTTTCATTTTAAATTCCCAGTTCAAGTTGATTTTTAACTAAATGGTAATACGTTCCTTTATGGGCAACGAGAGACCGGTGGTTACCTATTTCTGTAACCCGGCCTTCATCCAAAACTATAATTTGTTCTGCGTCTTTGACTGTAGAAAGGCGATGAGCAACAATAACTACAGTTCGGCCCTCATAGAAATTATGGAGATTTTCCACAATAACTCTCTCATTTTTAGCATCTAAAGCATTGGTTGCTTCGTCCAAAAAGATATATTGGGGGTTTTTATAAACGGCCCGCGCTATTAATATTCTTTGTTTTTGCCCTTGACTTAATCCTGTTCCTTCCTGCCCGATCTTGGTGTCAAATTTTAACGGTAAGCTCTGAATATAATTCCAAATATTTGCTATTTTGGATGCCATTTCCAATCTTTTGTCATCTATCGCTTCATCATCAATGGCAATATTCCGGGCAATAGACTCTGAAAAAATATATCCGTCTTGCATGACGACCCCGCATTGTTTTCTCCACCATTTTAAATTATATTGATCTAAATCTTTTCCAGCGATATACAATCGTCCGCTTAATATTTTATAATAACCAAGCATCAGTTTGATAAGAGTCGTTTTTCCACTCCCGGAGGCGCCGACAATAGCTGTTACCTTTCCTTCAGGTATCACAATGGAGATATTATCCAGTGTTTTTTTGTTAGAACAAATTTCATATTGAAAATCCACGTTATTAAAAATAATATCCTTATTGGCAGCTAAAGTCATAGCCTGTATATCCTCACTGGAGTCCTCATTTTTCCCATGATGTATTTCATTTATTCGTTCTAATGAAATTTTCATATCTTGAAAGGAATAAATAAATGACATGAATTGTTCTATAGGAGTATTAAGTTGACCCACAATATACTGTATGGCTAACATACCTCCCAATGTAATATTCCCGTTTATGACGGCTGTTGCAGACAATACCGTAATAAGTATATTTTTAATTTCATTGATAAATAAAGAGCCTGCTTCCTGTATTTGCTGAAGCTTTAATGATTTGGTCTGTACAGAAAATAAACCGGCCTGCGTGTCTTCCCATTCCCATCTGCGACGTTTTTCGCAATTTTGTAACTTAATTTCTTGTATAGAAGTTAAAAATTGATAGGTCCTACTTTGATTAATGGCTTCTTGCTCGAATAATTCATAATCAATAATTTTTCTTTTGTGTAGAAATAATGCGATCCAAAGTCCATACATGATGCTACCTAAAAGAAATATTCCAAATACGATGGTGTTGTAAATATATAAGACTATTCCAAAGATAATAAAACTGAAAAATGTAAAAATCATATTGAGTATTTGGTTGGTAAGAAAGGATTGAATTCGTCCATGGTCTCCCACTCTTTGCATTAAGTCGCCCATCAACTTTGAATCAAAATAAGACATAGGCAACTTCAGGAGTTTTATAAAAAAATCACTTACCAGGGATATATTCACTCGCATAGAAATATGCAACAACAACCATCGGCGAATAAAATCAGTAGCCGCTCTCCCCAAAACTATCATTAATTCTCCTAAAAGAATTAACCAAATAAAATCCAGGTCGCTATTTTTAATACCGATATCAACGATCGATTGCGTTAAAAATGGTAAAATTAACTGCAGTAAACAGCCGAACAATAATCCTAAGAAGATTTGAAATAAATATTTCTTATATTCCTTAACATACTTAATGATAAAGTGTAAGGAATAAGGATTAGTTGCCCTGTTTTCTTTGATTTCCCCAAAGGAATCCGATGGCTCTAGCAGCAAGGCGATACCCACTTCGGTAGGGTTAGACCAGTGACTGCTAAACTCCGCTTCGTTCATGACCAATAACCCTTTACCAGGGTCGCAGATATAGTATTTTTTACGTTGAGCATCTATCTTATAGAGTACGACAAAATGGTTTTGATTCCAATGCAGGATACACGGTAATTTGCAATCTGAGAGTGCCTCCTTTGCAAATTTTACAGACATGGTATCAAATCCTAAACGCCCGGCGGCTAAAGATAAGCCGCGAAGTGATACTCCTGTAGGTGTATTCGAACAAAATTCGGCAATAAACCGGGTAGAATACTTTTTACCGTAATAGGCACATATTGATACCAGACAGGCAACTCCACATTGCATCGCATCTTTTTGCTTGACAAATGGGAATCGGGCCATTTTTATGTTATTTTAACTCCGCTTTATTAAACTTGCCTAAATCTGTATTGCCTTCAATTGACTCGTTCAGGACCTTTCCATCATGTCTTCTGGAACGACCGACAGAGAAAGTATAGGTTGCCGTCAAACGCACCATATGATGAAGTGGCTTCGAATCTTTATTCTTATAATACCTGAAAACGGGTAAGTCTGCCACCGTGTAATTGTTGTGCCCCGAATAATTATACATGGAACCTACAGACCAATTTCCAAGCTTGTACTGAAATTTCCCTGCATATTGAAGACTTCCCCGGGAGAGTAAATCTCCATCATACTTTTTTGTCGGTGAATTGATATAGAAAATCACTGCCAGATTGTTGAAGGTGGTAGCTACAGTCCCACCTATGCGGCCATAATTAAAGTTGACTTTTTGTGAGGGCGTTTTAAACCGGGAAATGTAATATTCTACATAGGGGGAAATTTCTAACCATTTGAAGGGATACCAACTACCTTGCAAATCAAACCGACATTCGAAATCGCCTCCGATATTCTGCGGTTGCAGTAGCACCTTATCCTCTGTCTTTATGATGGTAGTGGCCGTTTTATTATGAGCATAGGAAGGCTGCACCATAAATATTATCTGGTTCTTATTATTGGGGGAAAGATAAAGAAAAGCCAGCTTACCGGAAGTAGTCCAATAATCTTTTAATTTGGGATTTCCTACAGCAGCGAACCAGGGATCCAGATAGGTTTCACTTTCGGTAATTTCATTCAGAGCGGGTGATAAATTACGCATCGTCAGGGTTAATTGCACCGAGGTACCTTTCATTTTTCCCTCTCCCCACCAATCGGAATAAAGCCGGAAATAGGGCAACACAGAGGTCTGAGACCTGTCTGAAGAGGTTTGTTTGAAGATGGTCATACCAACAGTCGGAACAAATGAGAGGGTATTCCACCGCCATACGCCGCCTGCGTTTAGGAGCTCTTTATGCGAATAGGGTTTATACTTGGAGTCAAAGGAGGTTTGGTTAAGCTGCTTGTACTCATATCGGGAGCCCACGCTGAATGACCCATCCCAGAGAGGCGTTACAAACATGGCATGCGTAATGAATGAGTATGAGTTGTTATCTATTTTTGAATGGATATCATAATCATAGTTGTTATTCCCTGGATTATCCGAAATCATCGATTGTTCCGAATTGGAGGAGCTCGTTCCCAATGTGTTCACCACATTGATGGCAAACAAACGATCTTCTTTCAACAGGTATCGGTAATACAAGTCCACGGCCACCAGATTTGAAGGGCTCTTGAGCGTACTTAACCCCTTGCCCTGGTAATTTATCCCGTCTGTTGTAATCTTTCCTGTCCTTTTCTCCTTTTCCTGTGAAGGATCAATTATGGAGTATAATTTCGCATTGAAAAGATGCCTGCCTTGATAACGCTGATAGGAGGCGCTGATATTATGATATTGGCCTTCATAGCGGGTCGTACCCCTGTATTTGGATTGAAATTGGGGACTATAGATAAAATCAGTCTGATTATCTATTTCCCCTATGTTCCGATAGTCTAGCAGATAACCTAATTTTACCTGATTAAGGGAGTCTGCATAGGTCAAATCCACCTGATTGGTTCCATAACCTGTATTTACCGCATTGGATGTATTGAAATAACCGGAATACGATCTGTCATGCCGTTTCTTGATAATCACATTCGCCACCGGTCCCTCTGTCATACCCATATATTGAGGCGGGGCTATAGAATAATACTCTACTTTTTTAATATCCTCTCCTTTATACCCTCTTAGGTCGAATGCTGTGGATGGAACTCCGTTGATGAGGATGAAGACTTCCTGCCTGTCCCAGGATTCAAGAAAGGTCTCATTAATGGATGTTTTAAACAACCCCAATGAGGATACTGCATCCAAAGCATTTGTGCCGAAATTCTTGTTCTCCTTGAACAGGTATAAGACATCGTGATCTCCTTTGTGGATAATCCGCTCTGCTTTAACTACGACTTCATCCAGTGTGTGAACCTTTGTACTATCTGTCAATTCTTGAGAATAAGCAGATTGAACAAGCAAGAGCAAACTGATTATACTATATGTTTTTCTGATTAGCATTTAAACTGATGTATTAACCTTGGGTTTTTATATTACTTACTTAGAGTCCTTTGTAGGATCAATATGAGAACCGCAGCCAGGGGCATGGTTTACACATTTGTCTTCATCTACGTCCAAACCACAACCTGCTGGAATATTAATACATCCGCCTTGTGTCATAGCATTCGCAGAAGTACCGCCCCGAACTTTCAAAGATTCCATCTCTAAAAGTTCATTCTGAGAAAATTTCGTTTGGTCCATAAGTTTGTAAATTTATAAATTACGGATAAATTATTCTATCCAAACGCTAAATAACAAATAATAGTTTAAATATCAAAATATATGTAGCATTTTTTTGATAAACATGATAGTATAACCCTGTGTAATTGGGTTGCCTCTTATCACTCCACGCAATCAAAAAGCTGAAAACTTTCTTTTTGCATTGTCGGATACTTGGTTGATTTTCATTCGGTTATAGCTGGGTTTTCTGGAAGGAAAGCAAATGCCAGAGCATGGATGGGTGTGTTCAGATCTTTGGGAAGACGGATGCGTACCCGTTGTCCCCGTTTTTCCCATTTTACCTTTTTCCCGTTTTGCAGACAGATTATTTTACTGCCGGTCCGGGGGACGTGATTTTCCCATTCGATATAAGCGGGAAATTTTTGTTCTTCCGGCTTAGCGTATAAAGCATAGTATGTTTTTCGGTCTTTGCTGCGGGTGAACCAGACTCCGTTGTTTTGATAGGGAGAGGCGGGACGGGTGGAATAGATGGCTTTTCCGTTCCGGTTCAGCCATTCTCCGATGGTGTGCAGGCATTCGACCGCTTCTTCCGGCAGAAGTCCTTCGGGAGTCGGTCCTACTCCCAGAGCCAGGCAACCTCCTTTGGCAACAATCTCGATCAATCGGCTGACGATGAGTTCCGGGGATTTGTATTTGGCCTCGGGGACATATCCCCAGTTATCGCTGAGGGTCATACAGGTTTCCCAGGGATGAGGTAATAAGGTGTCCGGAATTTGTTGTTCCGGGGTTTGATAATTTTCATATTTCCCTTGAATCATACGGTCCACGATCAATATCCCCGGTTGTGCCCGGCGGGCCATTTCCGCAATCCGGGGCATGTCTAACCGGGATTTTCGTCCGGGCACATTCACCCATCCTCCGTCCAGCCATAAAATGTCGAGGGGACCGTAATTGTGCATCAATTCGGAAAGCTGATTGTAGGTAAAGGTTTTGAATTGCTCCCATCGCCAGGGATTTTTTTCGATATTGTAATTTTCAGAACGCCGGGGAGTAGCATAACGGGGCCACCAGTAATATTCGGAATGCCAATCGGGTTTGGAAAAATAAGCGCCGATCATAAAATTTTTCTGGCGAAAAGCGTCGAATACATATTTCGCCACATCGGAGCGGGGATTATTTCCGAACGGGCCTTTGGCAATCGAAAATTCGGAATAGGCGGTATTGAACATGTTGAAGCCGTCGTGATGTTTGGTGGTGAAGATTACATAGCGCATGCCGGCTTCTTTGGCCGTTTCGGCCCATTGTTCGGGATTAAAGCAGGTGGGATTGAAGTCGTTTATTAAATTCCAATACCATTTTTTATATGCTTCGTAAGAGCAGGCGCTGTCCCGGGGAATCCAGTCTTCTTCTTCGGAACAAATAGACCAGGATTCGACGATTCCGGGTATCGAATAAAGTCCCCAATGTATCAGCATTCCGAATTTCTGATCTTGCCATTGATCCAGTTTCCGAAGTACTTCTGGTTCTTCCGGCCAACAATAGGAAGGCACTTGCGCGGGTGTAAGCTGACCGAATCCGATGAAGAAGCAGAATTCCAATAAGACTACAAATTTTTTTTTCATATCCTTTCCCGGTAAACTTTAAAAAGTTCCTTATATCGAGTATTTTGTAACAAAGTTAAAGTTTTTTGTAAGTTATAAAATATAAATTCTCAAAATTTTACAATTTTTCACTTTCCGGTAGCGTTTCACATAAATACTTCTTTTATCTTCGCCTCGGCTGCGGTGATACGAAAATAAACGGCGGGAAATTTTTTCAGGGGGAATAGAATGAATATCCGCCGGGATGAGTTAAAACTAAAAGGCAGCTGCCAGAAAGCGGATAAGCCCGCCTCTATTGAAAAAGAATTATGAAAGAAAATAAATACGACGACGAGCTTTTTTTTAATCGGTATAAACAAATGTCCCGTTCGATAATGGGTTTGAAAGGAGCCGGGGAATGGCATGTGTTGCAAAAAATGTTACCGGATTTCAAGGGGAAGCGGGTCCTGGACCTGGGATGTGGTTTCGGTTGGCATTGTCAATATGCGATCGAGCAAGGAGCTGTTTCGGCCGTAGGAGTTGATTTATCGGAAAAAATGCTGTCTGAAGCCCAGAAACATCATTCGGATCCTTCCATAGAATACTTCCGTATGGCGATAGAGGATTATGACTTTGTACCGGATTCTTTTGAGATCGTCATCAGTTCGCTGACTTTTCATTATCTGGAGTTTTTCGGGGAAATTTGCCTGAAAGTTAATCGGTGCCTGACTCCCGGCGGAGTATTTGTATTTTCCGTAGAGCATCCGGTTTTTACGGCTTCCGGCAGTCAGGACTGGTATTACGATGAAAACGGAAAGCCGTTACATTGGCCGGTAGATCGTTATTTTACGGAAGGGATACGGGAAACGGATTTTCTCGGAGAAAAAGTGACTAAATTTCACAAAACGCTGACGACTTATATCAACAGTTTGGTTCGGGCCGGTTTTGAAATTAAGGAGGTGGCGGAGCCCGAACCCGACCGCAGGCTTTTCGACCTCGTTCCGGGTATGGAGAACGAACTCAGGCGGCCTATGATGCTGATCGTTTCAGCTGTTAAAAAATAACGGAGTTATTTCTTATTCCCGCTTCTTTTCTTACCGGATTCCGTTGCCGGCCGTTTCAGGATCGGCCGGCGGCCGGGATTTCCGGTAAGAAAAGGGGGGAGGACAGGGGGTTCAGTCGATGTCCAGTTCCACCGTATAGGTTTTTCCGGGTTCGAAGTCCGCATTATAAATCAGGAGAAAATTTTCATCGACTGCGGCTTTCCACGGCTGGCCCTTTTTCAGACGGGGGTGGTTCAGGCGTTCCGGAAAAAAATAACTGAAGGGTAAATCCAGCACATGTTCCTGTTTGAAATGGTCGCCTTTCATCCTTTCCAGGTTGAAATCAGGGGCGGTTCGTATGGTGACCGTACAGGTTTTCCCTTTTCTGGAGGAAGTGACCTGAAAGTCGTTTTCAGCCGGGATTTGCTGCAGGGTGACGTTCCATTTGGGATCTCCGTAATAGGCCAGTACATCCCGGTCGTGCAGAAAACCGAGCTGGTCGTGGGTCGGATGTTGTATACCGGTGCTATCGGCGATCAGTTTCCTCCCGGCTTCGAATTCTTTCGGGGCGTCGAAAGGATAAGGGAGTTCGGTAAATTTAGGATCCCATTCGTTCATCTGGCATAAAAAGTCCTGTTGGTTCAGATATATGGCTTCGGCCAGGGTGTATCGTCCGGGGGTGGTGAGCCAGTATTTCAAGCCTCCCCAACCGTTGCGTCCGTGCCAGGTGGTCACGACATATCCCACCATGGTGGCGGCATTCCCGCTATTCATCCAGGCGATGGCCATACTTTCTTTCGTGCGGTTGACATTTCCGATCAGACAATTCCCGATGGGCAAGTATACTTTTCTTTTTCCGCTCTCTTTTAGGTTCTGCGGTTGGTCCGGGAAATCCGCATAGAGTGTTCCGTTTTTAGCTTTTATATTTCCCAGGGAAAACGGCATTTCCAGATTTTTTTCAGTAGCGTGAGCGGCCGTCACGATTAAATCGGGGTCATATTCGGCATAGAGATCGTAGAATTTGCGTAAAATATCCTCGGGCGGAATCCTATAGGTGTGGATAGAATCGGCCGGTGATTTTTTTTCACCCCACAAGCCTTTGCGGTGATCGTCTACCCAGGCGTAGCGGTCAAACCATTTGCCGCTATGCAGTTCCATAATGGTGGCGACAGCATTCTTCACCACCAGCGGCCGGGTGCTGTTGTCCACCATCCGCATCGCGTTCGAAGCGTCGTAACCGGTAATGATCCCCCAGAGAAAGTCGGCGTAGATATCCCCGTCGATTTTCCGGCTCAACTGATTTAAACGGATGACATAATCGCGGCCGATATTTTCCGGTTTTTCCACAATGGCGACGTAGCGCGGGCGGACCTGCCGCAACCGGGTCAGCAATTCGGCGGGATCTTCCCGGTAACTCAACAGTGTAGCTCCGTGTTTATCCGTAAGCGTTTCGGCCACCCGGTGCCAGGCCGTATCTTCCAGAATGCCTTTTCCTGCTATGACCGCATATTCGTTCGGTTTCAAACCGGACCGGCAAGCGAGTAACAAGATGATTAGTCCAAAAACATACCCTATTTTTTCCATATTTTCTATTTTCAATGGTTTGAATTTCCAAAATTAATCAAATTTTTGAATATTATCCCATTCCCTGAAGTGCTTCTGCCTCTGTGCGGAACGGAAGAAGGAGGGGATAAACCAAGAGCGGTAACGGTGGAATTTCTTCCTGCGGTTTTGGAGATTGACGGGTTTTGTTTATTTTTGCTGCCTGATCTTCTGAAATGTTAAAAGTGAAGCGTGTTCTAAACGAAATAAGCAGGTTTTTCCTTCTGATCCTTTTTACGGGGTATATCGGAGTTATTTCGTTTTATACCCACGTTCACGTGGTTGACGGGGTTACGATCGTTCACTCTCACCCTTTTAAGAAAGCTGTCCCGGGGCAGCCTTTGCACACCCATAGTCCGGCAGGATTTCAGTTGATTCATTCCGTTTCTTCTTTCAGTTCGACTTCGGATGTGGTTTTTCAGGTTCATTTCGGAACCTACGCTAAGGCTGTTTCCGCTGAGTTGAAAAAGGCGCTGGAATTTGTTTTTCTGGAAGCCTTACCCGGCACCCTCTTTTTACGCGCCCCTCCTGTCCGGGGATGAATTTTACGGATTTTCAGGCGTAAGCCGCACGGGCGGTCCGGCGCAGCGAAAGTAAGGAGGTAACCGCTGCCGGTTATTTCTTTCTCTTTGGCTGGGAGATATCCGGTTTCGGAATCTTTCTTCCGAAGGGTAGAGCCTTGTTTCAAGCCCGGATTTCGCTTTTCATCCGTAAATCCTTTTTTACCTCTGAGAGTTTAATTATTGCTGTTGTATTTTTCCCATTGCCGGTAAGCAGCGGTAAGGGAAAATCATAAACGGGATGTGTCTCCGGAACCGGGGAAATACGTGTAGTGTGTTCCGGTTTTTCCGGGAGACGGCATCTTTTTAAAAAGTAAATCTTATGAATAAATTAGTGATATTGTTGTTTTTAGGTTTGTCTTGGAATTTGAAATCGACGGCTATCCCGCCGGAATTGAAGCCTACGGATGCCAATATATACGGACATGTGATCGATAAAAAAACACGGGAACATTTGCCGTTTATCACCCTTATGCTGAAGGGAACCACTTTAGGGACGACTACCGATGCTTCGGGACATTATTTCCTGAAAAATCTGCCCGAGGGAAAATTCGTATTAATGCTGAAGTCGATGGGATACAAGACGATAGAGCGGGAAGTGGTATTGAAAAAAGGGAAAACGCTGGAGATTAATTTCGAAGCAGAAGAAGACGCCGTGAGCTTGGACGAGGTGGTCGTTTCGGCCAACCGGAATGAAACGACCCGGCGTATGGCTCCGAATCTGGTGAAAGTGCTGGACGATAAATTGTTCGAAAGGACCTCGGCGGCTTGTCTCGCGCAGGGATTGAGTTTTCAACCGGGAGTGCGGGTGGAGAATAATTGCCAGAATTGCGGTTTTCAACAGGTACGTATCAATGGATTGGACGGACCCTATACCCAAATCCTGATCGATTCCCGTCCGGTATTCAGTGCGCTCAGCGGAGTCTACGGACTGGAACAGATTCCGGCGAATATGATAGAGCGGGTAGAAGTGATGCGGGGAGGAGGAAGTGCTTTGTTCGGTTCTTCGGCTATAGCGGGGACCATCAATATTATTACCAAGGAGCCTATCCGGAATACCGCCCGGGTTTCGCACAATCTGAGCGTACCCGCCGGCAGCCACGCTTTCGATAATGTAACTTCCCTGAATGCTTCTTTGGTCGGAGATAACCGGAAAGCCGGCTTGTATGTGTTCGCTCAGTCCCGTTATCGTTCCGGTTACGATCATGACGGAGACGGATTTACGGAATTGCCGAAATTGAGGGGAAAGACACTCGGAATGCGTTCTTTCCTGAAAACGGGAACTTATTCCCGAATTACGGCCGAATATCATACGATTCAGGAGTACAGAAGGGGAGGGGATTTGCTGGATCGTCCGCCTCACGAAGCGAATATTGCGGAGGAAGTCAATCATGATATCAATAACGGCAGTTTGAAATTCGATTATTATTCTCCGGACGAGAAACACCGGTTCAGTTTATTTTCCTCTTTTCAGCACGTCGACCGCCACAGTTATTACGGTATTAAGCAAAATCCCGACGCCTACGGAAATACGAAGGATTGGACGTATGTCGGAGGAGGCCAGTATTTTTATCATTTCGACCGTCTTTTGTTTATGCCTTCCGATCTCACGCTCGGAGCGGAATTCAACTACGATCATTTGACGGACCGGGTAGAAGGCTATCACCGGAGCATATCCCAGACGACCCGTATCGCCAGCGCTTTTCTGCAAAATGAGTGGAAAAACGACAAATGGAGCATTTTGCTCGGCGGCCGTTTGGACAAGCACAATATGCTGAAGCGGGTCATTTTCAGTCCGAGGGTGAACCTGCGTTACAATGTTACTCCCGACCTGAATCTCCGGGCCAGTTATTCCGTAGGATTCCGGGCCCCTCAGACTTTCGACGAAGACCTGCATATCGCTGCAGTAGGGGGAGAAATAAGTATGATACGGGTCAGTCCCGACTTAAAGGAAGAAAGGTCGCAGAGTGTCAGCGTTTCGGCGGATATGTATTACCGTTTCGGCGAAGTGCAGGTGAATTTTCTGGCGGAAGGTTTTTATACGAAACTGAAAGACGTGTTTGTGTTGGAAGATATGGGTTCTGAGGACGGTATCCAAATTAAAGAACGCCGTAACGGTTCCGGGGCCGAGGTGATGGGTGTCAATCTGGAGGGACGGGCTATTTTTACCCGTTGGTTCGAATTACAATTGGGAGCGACTTTCCAAAACAGTAAATACAAGCATCCCGAAGCGTGGAGCGACGATCCGGATGTGGCTCCGGAAAAGAAAATATTCCGGACACCCGATGTATACGGATATTTTACAGCTTCGGTGAATCCGCTGAAAAAGATGACGGTCGCTCTTTCCGGTACCTATACCGGTAAAATGCTGGTTCCCCATATGGCCGGAGTAATTCCTGCCGACATAGCCGTTACGACTCCGGATTTTTTCGATATGGAGATGAAACTGGCTTACGATATCCCCGTCTATAAGGAAGCAGTGGTACAATTCCAGGCGGGAATCAAGAATATCTTCGACGCTTATCAATCGGATTTTGATCAGGGTATCGACAGGGATTCGGGTTATATTTACGGTCCGATGCTGCCTCGCACTTATTTTGCGGGAGTAAAGATTTCTTTTTAACCGTCCGGATATTTATACTGTTTGAATAAAGCCGTCCGCTGTCTTTGCAGGGCGGCTTTCTCCGTTAAGGGAAGAAATGAAAGGTATGAGAAAAGCTTAAATTTTAGTTTTTAAAAAGAGGTTCTTTTTAAGAAATATATAACAAAAAAAATGGGGGAAGTATATTTTTTATATTTTTGTCTGCGTGTCCGATGAGGTATGATGGAAAAAAGCAAACTACAGGAAAAAATTTGCCGGGGAGACGAACAAGCTTATCAGTGTTTGTTCCGGCTGTTTTATGCCGATTTGGTTGTTTTTGCAAACGGAATTTTAAGAAATCTGGAAGAGTCGGAGGATGTGGTGCAGGAATTTTTTATTAATTTCTGGTGTGAAAAAAAGTACCGTCAGGTTCATACTTCTCTGGAGAATTACATGTTCCGGGCCGTTAAGAATGCTTGCCTCAATTACCTGAGGCGGGAAAAATACCGGACAGAGAAACTGGGAGAAATAGCCGGGAATCAAACGGAAGAGGAACATCCGGAACGGGAGGAGACCGGAGAGCGGGAAGAAGTGTATAAGGCCATTTCCCAATTGCCGGAACAGTGTAAGCGCATTTTTACCCTTAGTTGTGTAGAGGGGAAAAAATACCAGGAAGCGGCAGACGAACTGCATATCTCCATCAATACGGTCCGTACTCAAATGGGAAGGGCTTTCAAAACTTTAAGGGAAAAGTTGGCCGGTAAAGCCTCTTCGCTTCTGCTGTACCTGGGTTTTCTACAAAATAAACGATAGACCTTGTCTTTCCGGCAAAGAGACATGGGGCGGCTTTTGGACGAGTTGCTGATATTCCCTATTTTAGTTTTTCTCTTCATTTATTGTAGAAAAAAAATCAAAAAAAATTAAATTTCTTGTCATACGATTTTTGTTTGAGGTGTCTTAAGTGTAGAATAACCGAAGAATTAAAAAATTGTCAGGACGAATTGAATGGACCATGAGTATAAAGAAGGATGAAATAGGGGAAATTATTGCGGCCCGGTTAAACGGAGAGGAAATTAGCGGGGAGGAAAAAGCGGTATTGCAGCAATGGTTGGAGGAGGACGCAAACCGTAAGCAGTTTCTTCGCCTGGAAAGTTATTATCGGGAATTATCCGTTGGAAGGCAGGTGGACGAAGAAAAAGCCTACCGCGTCGTATTCGGGAAAATCCGGCAGCAAAACCGCCGGAAACGCATGGAACGGATTCAGTGGTGGAGTGCGGTAGCTTCTATAGCCGTTCTCGGATTCGCTACCCTCTGGCTGTTGTTACACACTGGCGTCGACAGACCGTTGGAGTTGGCGTCGGCGGATTTTACCGTTGCGGACAGCACGGGAGTGATCTTGCAACTGGCGGATGGCCGCCGGATTTCGTTGGAGCATGAGGATAGTTTGGTTTTCCGGAATACCTACGGATTGGTTTCTACTGGCGGAGGAGTGCTGAACGTAATTGCCTCTCGTCCGACGGAAGAAAGAGAGAAAGGGCATACGGTGTTAAAAATACCCAGAGGCAAAGAATATCGGGTGATGTTGCCCGACAGTAGCCGGGTGTGGTTGAATACGGGGAGCCGGTTGCGTTTTCCTCAGGTGTTCGCTACAGGTGAACGACGGGTGTATCTGGAAGGGGAGGCGTATTTTGAAGTAAATAAAGCCGGAGAATGGCCTTTTATTGTGGTGGCGGACGGAATTGATGTGCGGGTGACCGGAACCCGTTTCGATGTAAAAGCCTATACCGATGAAAAAACGGTATATGCGACTTTGATAAGCGGAGCGGTAGAGGTTGTTCCGGGCGGGATGGCTTGTCGCGGGGTGGAATTAAAACCTTCCCAGCAATTTGTTTTTAACCGGAAATCCCTGCGACAGGAAGTGCGGAAAGTGGATCCCTTTTTATGTATAGCCTGGATTAATCATATGTTTGCCTTCCAAAATCAGCGTCTGGAAGATGTGATGTACGATCTTTCCCAATGGTATGACGTGGAATTCGTATTTGCGGATGAAGAAGCTGCCGATATGAGAATTTCGGGAAACATAGAGCGTAAGCGGGATTTAAATTCGGTGCTGGATATGATTATGAGGCTGAAAAAAGTGGAAATCGATCGTTTCGACGGGAAATACATCATACGTGCTAAATAAAAAGGACGGGGTCATGTTGCAGCATGAATCCCGCCCCCAGATTGTTTAATGTATAATAAACCTTACAAAGTTATGAAAAAATTATGTGAAAACGTTTTTCCTCCGTCAGGGAAATTAAAAAAATTATGGTTAGCCATGAAATTTTCTTTTTTGATTTTGTTTTGTCTTTCCATGCAGTCTTTTATCAACCTGAATGCTCAAAAGGTGACGGTAAAGATGAACAATGTTTCTTTGGAAGAGGTCATCTGGAGTTTGAGGGATCAGACCAAATTCGTTTTTCTTTACAGCAATGCCGATGTGGCTCCTTACCAGGGATTGAAAGTTTCTCTGAAGAATGAGAGTGTGGAGGTGATTTTAAAGGAAATATTGAAGAATACCGATTTAGAATATAGCGTAACGGACGATGCGATCGTTATCAGTAAAAAGAATACGTCTCCTGCAGGAAAATCCGCTGTGGCTCAACAAAAAATGCGGACGGTCCGGGGTTCTGTGGTGGATAAGAACAAAGAGCCTCTTCCGGGAGTAACCATCATGGTAAAGGGTACGAGCCTGGGGATAGCTACCGATATAGACGGTAAATTTTCTCTGGAGGTGCCCGACAAACCCGGTTTGGTGCTGACTTTTAGTTTTGTGGGCATGCGGCCTCAGGAAATAGCGGTGGGTAACCGTACCGATTTGCAGGTGGTTATGGAGGATATGGCGGAGACGATGGATGAGGTGATGGTGGTTGCCTACGGAACTGTAAAAAAAGAATCCTTTACCGGTTCCGCTTCTATGGTGAAAGGAGATCAGATTATGAAGGAAGCTTCTCCGATTTCCCCGGAAAAGGCTTTGCAGGGATATGTGGCGGGAGTCCGGGTTACGCAGACCGACGGACAGCCGGGGGCGAAAGCTACGGTACAAATCCGGGGTATAGGCTCGATCAACGGAAATCTGGAACCTTTATACGTGGTGGACGGGGTGCCGGTAGTTTCCGGAGACGCCTCCCAAGTGATGTCTTCCAATGTTATGACGGCTTTAAATCCTGACGATATCGAATCGATGACGGTGCTGAAGGATGCTGCCGCTACTTCTCTTTACGGTTCCCGGGCTGCAAACGGGGTAGTGATTATTACGACCAAACAAGGGCGTCCCGGTAAAACTGTTTTCAATGCGGATTATGAACACGGGTGGACCACTACGGCCATGCCGCACGAGTTATACGGACTGTATATGACGGGGAGAGAATACACGGAATATGCTCTGGAAGGTTTGAAAAACAGGTATTTATACGACCGGGAGGCTTTGCCCGGACAAAAAAATTACCGGGCGGGAAATACAGGCCTGGCAGATGAAGCGATGAGGTATGCTTATGAGAATCTGCACGGGAAAGCAAAGGTGATTCATCCGGACGACCCTTTGGACGGTAGTTTCGATTATAAAAAGGCGGATCCTAAAAAATATTTGTCCCATCCCCGGAATACGGATTGGGCCGATGTTTTATTCAGTGCCGGAAAAGAAGACCGTTTTAATTTTTCGGCCAGGGGCGGAAACGAACAGTTGAAATTTTTCTCCTCTTTCGGTTATATGAGGCAGGTGGGACTGCTGCCGAGCAGTAAGTTTCAACGGGTAACCGGAAAGATAAATGTGGAAAATAAGGTAAATGAACACATCCGTTTTTCGATCAACGAAACTTTGGCGCAAACCGATCAATCCGGTACTTCTTCGGGGAATTATTATTCCAATCCCATCTGGGGAGTGAAAAATACGAATCCGACAGCTCCGGTGTATCTGCCCGACGGAGAATATTACCGTTATCCCGGTTTTGTCACCAAAATTCCGAACTATGTAAAAAATGTCAAGGAACAGGTAAGAAAGTCTTCGAATTTCCGTAGTATGACGACGGCTTCCCTGACCCTCAGTTTTACGGATTGGCTGACTTTCCGTACGGTGAACGGAATTGACTATATGCATTTGACGGAATCTTCTTTCTCCGGTATAGACAGCCACGACGGCCGGAATGAAAAAGGGAATGTTACCGAATACCTGACGAAGATTTACGATCTGACCACTTCCAATACACTGGAATTTAAAAAGTCTTTCGGGAAACATAATCTGGTGGCCCTGGGAGGTTATGAAGCCAAAAAATATAAAAACAAATATTTCGGTGCCGACGGTACGGGTTTTATTTCCGATAAATTTCTGGAGTTGGACAACGCAGCCAATGCCTCGGGTATCGGAGGCGCTTCCTCCGACGATCGTCTGGTGTCCTGGTTGTTTAAAGCGGATTATGTTTACGATAACAAATATTACCTTTCGGGGAGCGTACGTTGGGACGGTTCTTCCCGTTTGGCGGAAAACGAACGTTGGGGAAACTTCTTTGCCGCCTCGGCAGCCTGGACCTTGTCACAGGAAGATTTTATGAAACCAGTGCACTGGGTAGATAACCTGAGGCTGAAACTGTCGTTCGGAACCACCGGGAATTTGCCCGGCAATTATTACGGGTCGCAATCCTTGTTTTCTTTATCGAACAAGTATAACGGGAACCCGGTCTATTTCCTGCAGACACTGGGAAATCCGAAATTGACCTGGGAGCATTCATATACCTGGAATGCCGGAATGGATTTCAGGTTGTTCGATTCCCGTCTGTCCGGCAGTTTGGAATATTACAATAAAATGACGGATGATCTGTTGAATGATGCTTCTATTTCGATCAATACCGGTTTCTCCAGTATATTGGTTAACGAAGGACGTTTGAGGAATAGCGGAGTCGAACTCACTCTGAGCAGCCGGAATGTCGTGGGAGAGGGCTTTAACTGGAATACCGATTTCAATATTTCCTGGATGAGGGCGAAAGTGGAGCAATTGAGGGATGATGTGATCAGTTCGACACAGATTTTCCGGGAAGGAGAGGACCTGTATTCGTTTTACGTGCGCGAATGGGCCGGAGTAGATCAGGAGACCGGGGAACCTTTGTGGTATAAAAACATATATGGTCCCGACGGAAAAACCCCCGTTCAGGACGGAAGCACCACCCACAAGGTGGCGGAATCCAACCGGAAAGTAATTTGTAAAGCGTATCCCGACTTTTACGGAGGTATGACGAATCGTTTTTCTTACAAAGGAATAGAACTTTCATTTCTGATGACCTTTACGTTGGGGGGGAATATGTTTCATAATCTGGACCGTTTGAGTGCAGACGGACGCTATATCGGTACGTATAATCCCACCAAAAATGCAGCGGAAGGTGTATGGAAAAAACCGGGAGACAAAGCTTCCAAACCCATGATTATCTTTAATAATCCTTACCAGACCCAGGAATATTCCAGCCGTTATCTGCATTCCACCGATCATCTTCGGATAAAAAATATTTCCCTGTCTTACAATCTACCGAAAAGATGGATGAATAAAATGCATATTTCCCATGCCAAGATTTATTTCAACGCTACGGACGTATTGACTTTTTATAAATACAATTATGTTAATCCTGAGGTCAGTTATACGGGAAATACGAATCAAGGATCCCGTTATCCGGCGATTAAGACCTATCGTCTCGGTATCAATGTCCAATTTTAAAAACAGAGAAGTATGAAAATGAATAAATATATAGCCGTATTATTGGCCTTTTTAGGGGTATCCTGCGGGAATAATTTTCTGAATATTTCTCCGACGACTTCAGCCGGAGATGCTAATTTGATAACTTCCGTTTCGGATCTAAGGATTGCAACGGAAGGGGTATATGAAGTCCTCACCAGTTCTTCTTACTATTCCGGGGAATATACGTATGTAGCGGATTTGATGGGCGACCATATGATGGAACCGGCCTGGGGAAGCCAGCATTTGAAGTATTATTATGCTTACGGTTTAACTAAAGTGTCGGCCGGTACCGGTTTTTACCGGTTGATCTATCTGGGTTTGCAGGATATCAATCTGACGCTCGAAAAGGCGGAAAAGCTGGAGGATTCTTCCGAGAAGGAAGCTCTGGTGGCGGAATTGAGAACGCTCCGGGCGCTGCTGCATTTCGATCTGGTGCGCATGTACGGACCGATGTACGGTAATCTGGGCAAGGGAAATATCCAGGCGGACGCGTTGGGGATCCGGGTGGCTTCTCAGCCCTATAAGAATGTAAGGGCGGTTTTTTACCGGGATAAGGTGTCGGATGTGTATAAATTCATCCGGGAAGAATTGGAGCAGGCCGTTCCTGTATTGCCGGTAAACAAGCGGAACGGTTATATCGATTACTGGGGAGGCCGGGCCCTGATGGCGAAAGTATACTTGTATATGGAAGAGAATAAGCTGGCTTTGGCTGCGGCGGAAGACGTTATTAAAAACAGCGGATTGAAGTTATATTCCCGGGAAGAATATGTGGCTTCCTGGGGCAAAGAATACGGTTCGGAATCTATATTGGAACTGGCGACCTCGCTGGAAGACAATGCCGGGTACACTTCGTTGGGATGGATCTGTTCGGAAGCCGGTTATAAGACCGTAGTGCCTACCAAAGATTTTCTGGAATTGATGGAGGCCGATCCGAAAGATGTGCGTTTCGAATTGCTCCGTTATTCTAAGAAAGATAATTGTTATTACATTTCCGGTAAATATCCGGGACGGGATAATAACATCAAGATCAATAATCCGAAAGTGTTGCGACTGAGTGAGATGTATTTGATTGCAGCCGAGGCGGCCCTGAAATCGGGGGATACGAAAAATGCAGGTATTTATCTGAGTGATTTGCGTAAAGAAAGGACCGAAACCGATCCGGAAAAATACAAAAAATCGGTTACCCTGGACGATATTTTGTATGAAAGAGCCGTGGAACTGTTCGGAGAAGGTGACCGGGCCTGGGATTTGTGGAGAAACCGCAAGCCGGTTGTCCGTTACCGTACTCCTCAGGAAAAGGATGAGAAGGGACATACGGATAACCTGGAAAGCGGAATTATTCCTTTCGATTATTATCAGACCATTTACCCGATCAGTGAAAGGGAATTGGAATTATTACCGGTGGAAGACCGGGCGGGACAACAAAATCCCGGTTATTAAGTTGGCTTTTTGATAAGCAATATGGTTAATATTTAGGTGGTTGAAAGAGTCGCCTTTCGGGGGGACTCTTTCTTAAAGAAAAACAGTATGCTGAAAAGATATATAGTTAGTTTATGCTTGTGTATCAGTTTATTGACACTACAAGCCCAGCAGGAGTATTCTGCTTTTGATAAAGCGTTCCATTCTATTTCCAGTAACGAGATCATGGGGTATGTGGAAGAAATGTGTAAACCGGTTCACAAAGGCCGTTTGGCCGGTTCTCCCGAATATACCTGGTGCGCCCAGTGGGTGGCGAATTATTTTTCTGCCTGGGGATTGACCCCCGGCGGAGATAACGGATTTTATTTCCAGAATTTTCCGATACAATATACGGATGTAAAAGACGAGGGTTTACTGAGGGTTACGGGGGACGATATGGATATTCTCTACCGGGTTCCTGAAGATTATTATCCCGGGACTCATACGGCTTCCGGCATTTTAAAGGGAGAAGTCGTTTATGCCGGGTTCGGGATTACGGCTCCCGAATTGGGATACGACGATTATGCCGGCTTCGATGTAAAAGGAAAAATTGTAGTCATTGAACCGGGGGTTCCCTGTGAACGAAACAGTAAAGAGTATGCCCGTTGGGACGATCCTTATTCGGGTTCGGTGTATAAGGTGGAAAATGCAGTCAAACACGGTGCCGCGGGGGTATTGTTTACCGGTAAATTTTCACATCCGGGCATTCTGTATCACGAAGGTCTTATTTACTGCCATATCGGCGATCACGTCCTGAACGATTTGTTGAAAGGTACTTCCTGGACGGCCCGGACATTAAAAGAAGATATCCGGAAAGAAGGACGTCCTCATTCGATGAAGCTGGCCGGAAAAGAAGTGGAGATGATGTTTCGCGCTTTTCATGCGAAAAGTCAGACGCAGAATATTATAGGCTATATTCCCGGAACGGATAAACGTTTGAAAGATTCTCCCATCATTATCGGGGCTCATCTGGATCATTTGGGGTGCCCCGGCCTATTGTTTCCGGGTGCTCTGGATAACGCTTCGGGGAGCGCCATTGTGATGGAGACCGCCCGGGCCTTCGCCGCCAGCGGAGTTAAACCTTTACGTCCGGTCGTGTTTATCCTTTTCGGAGCGGAAGAACCCGGTATGCTGGGATCTAAATTTTACGTCAGCCATCCGCTTTTTCCGTTGGATAAAACCTTCTGTATGTTCAATCTGGATATGGTGGGAAACGGAACGGAATTGAGAGTAGGAGGAGTAAACTCTTTTCCTGAGTTGAAAAAATATTTTGTGGATGCGAATAATCAGTATATTCGTAGAATTTTACATACCTCGGATTACCAGAAAGCTTCAGGAAGAATGTATACGGACGGAGAAATATTCAATTTCAACGGAGTCCCCGCCTTTTCGTTGGGAACCCGCAATAAAGTTGGAAGAACCTATTATCATGTTCCTGAGGATGTTCCGGGAACTCTGACTCCTGAAATTATGGAAGATGTGTCGAAACTGTTGTATACGGTTTTGTGCAAGCTCTCTGGTGATTCCCGTATCCGGTTGAGCAAATAAGGATAATTTTATACTAATCATTAAATACATCAGCGATATGATACGACCTGTAATTTTTTCCATTTTTCTGGGCCTGCTGCTGGGTTTGTATGCCCGGCCCATCTGGGGACAGACCGGTTATCAACACCCTCCCAAAGTAGTGGAAGACCTGATCCTGGCTCCGGCGACTCCGGCTTTTTCCCTCAGTCCCCGGATGGATTGTTATCTGATTGTGCAGCAGACGGATATTCCCAGTATTCAGGAACAGGCGCAGCCCGAACTGCGGTTGGCCGGAAGACGTATTTTAGCCGGAACGAACGGTCCGAAGATGAAAACGAAAATGAAGCAGTTGGAAATCCAATCGATGCCGGGTAAAAAAGTAAAAGAAGGAGTGATCGGCGGGTTCCCGGCCGACGTGAACCTTATCAGTTATAAGTGGTCGCCCGACGGTACGAAAATAGCCGTTTGCGAAGAAAAAAACGACGGTATTTATTTATGGATCGTGGACGTGGCCGGTTTACAAGCTAGCCGGCTGAGTGAGCGCAAACTGAACCTGTTTTTCGGTCCGGGTATGTACAGTTGGTCTCCGGACAGTAAACGGATTGTAGTAGCTCTTGTTCCCGAAAACAGAGGAATGGTCCCGGTTGACCGGGGACAAAATATCGTTCCCGTTATTCAGTCCAGCGAAGGAAAAAGTAATCAGGCTCCTACCTACCAGGATTTGTTGACCGACCCGTACAGCGAGTTATTATTCGATTATTACGCTACCTCGGAGTTAGGTACTTTGTCGGTAGAAGACGGGAGGTTCACTCCTAACGGAAAAGCGGCCGTTTATTTACCGGCTTCTTTTTCTCCGGATGGGAATTACCTTTTGGTGAGGCATTTGAACCGTCCGTATTCCTATGTCGTACCTTATACCTTCTTTTCTTCGACCGTCGAAATCCGCGATCCGGAAGGAAAATCCGTAAAGGTAGTGTACCGGAAACCGTTGGTAGAGTACGAATACATCAGTAACAATTCGGCTTCCCCCGAACCGCGCGGCTACGATTGGAGAGCCGATCAACCGGCTTCTTTGTATTGGGTAGAACCGTTGGACGGCGGAAACGGCCGGGCTAAGGTGGAATACCGCGACCGGGTGATGTTACTGGAAGCACCGTTTACCGCACAGCCTGTGGAAATTCTGAAAACCGAGTACCGTTACGACGGTATACTTTGGGGAGATGCCCGTCACGCTTTTGCGTTGATGTACGATTACGGAACCCGCCGGAAGAAATGTTGCCTGTTCGACCCGTCGGCTCCGGGAAAGACCCAAGTGGTGTACGATCAAAGTGCCGAAGACCGTTATGCCGATTGCGGTAGTTTAATTACGACTAAAAATGCGTGGGGACAGGCGGTGGTCCTTAGCGGAGATAAATACAAAACCGTTTATTTCAGCGGAAGAGGTTATTCTCCCAAAGGAGCTTATCCCTTTATCGATGCCCGCAACCTGCATACGAACCGTACCAAACGGTTGTGGCAGGCAGAAGATCCTTGGTACGAATATCCGGTGGCTTATCCCAACCTTCTGAAAGGAGAAATCATCACTTCGCGGGAGTCCAATACCGAAGCGCCGAATTACTTCCTGAGAAATCTGAAAAAGAAAAAAATAATTGCTCTCACTCATTTCTCAAATCCTTATCCCGCTATGAAAGGAGTGAGCAAACAGGTGATTGAGTATACCCGGAACGATGGGGTAAAGCTGAGCGGAACGCTTTATTTACCGGCCGGTTATAAAAAAGAAGACGGGCCTCTTCCGGTCCTGATCTGGGCTTATCCCTCCGAATACAAGAGTAGCGCCAATGCCGGCCAAAGAACCGACGCCCCGAATCAGTTTATCCGCTACACCCGCCTTTCCCCGATTCTTTGGGTAGCGGAAGGATATGCCGTACTGAACAATGCCGCTTTCCCTATTATCGGAGAAGGAGATCAGGAACCGAACGACACGTATATCGAACAGTTGGTCGCTAATGCACAAGCTGCTATAGATAAACTGGTAGATATGGGAATAGGCGACCGGAAAAGAATGGCTGTCGGAGGGCACTCTTACGGCGCTTTTATGACGGCGAATTTGTTGGCCAACAGCGATCTGTTTGCAGCGGGAATTGCTCGTAGCGGAGCGTATAACCGGACGTTGACTCCCTTCGGTTTCCAGAATGAAATGAGAACCTTTTGGGAAGCTCCGGACGTATATATGAAAATGTCTCCGTTCGTAAAGGCCGATAAACTCAAAGCGCCGATTTTGCTGATCCATGGACAGGCGGATAACAATACCGGAACCTTTACCATGCAGAGCGAACGTTTATATACTGCCTTGAGAGGCAACGGAGGAACCGTACGTTTAGTGTTGTTACCCTATGAAAGTCACGGGTATGTAGCTAAAGAATCCATCTTGCATCAGGCTTGGGAAACTTACAGATGGCTCGAGAAGTATGTAAAAAACAGAGATTAATACTTCCTTTTATTTGATGTTTTTGGGAGTGATTATGCAGGCCTTGTTGCCTGCATAATTTTTTTTATCTTCCCGGCTAACCGGTTGCTGCTTGTGAGGGCTACTATCTACTTCCTCTATTGGTATATAAAATAAATCGATGAAAAATATTTTTATAATCGAAATTGTTTATATATTTTTGTAAAGCGAAAGGAAAACAAAAATCAATTAAATAGAATAATTATGGAACCTATTATCAATTCACAACTTCCTGAATTCAGTGTTCAGGCTTTTCAAAACGGAAATTTCAAAACGGTAACGAACGAGGATGTAAAAGGGAAATGGGCTATTTTCTTTTTTTATCCTGCGGATTTCACGTTTGTGTGTCCGACGGAACTGGTAGATATGGCTGAAAAATATGCTCAGTTTCAGGCGATGGGTGTGGAAATTTATTCGGTGAGTACCGATTCTCATTTTGTGCACAAAGCCTGGCATGATGCTTCGGAAAGCATCCGGAAGATTCAATATCCGATGTTAGCCGACCCGACCGGCGCTTTGAGCCGTGCTTTCGGCGTATGGATCGAGAGTGATGGGATGGCTTACCGGGGGACGTTTTTGGTAAATCCCGAAGGGCGGATTAAAATTGCCGAAATTCACGATAACGGGATCGGAAGAAATGCCGACGAGTTATTGCGCAAGGTGGAAGCAGCTCAGTTTGTCGCTACTCATGACGGGGAGGTTTGTCCGGCCAAATGGAAAAAAGGCCAGGCTACGTTGAAACCGAGTATCGATTTAGTCGGTAAAATCTGATGATCTGAAAAACCGGCAGAATTTTGCCGGTTTTTTTATCCCTGATCCTCAGTGGCGGGGAAGCGGGTATACACCCGGAAAGGAATTTTGGATCAATTAAAATAGGAATACTATGTTAGAGGCGGCATTAAAAGAACAGTTAAGGGATATTTTCTCCGGTTTGGAAGCGGAATATACCTTTAGAATACAAGTGGCTTCGCGACACGAGAGCAGGGAAGAATTGCTGGGTTTGCTGGAGGATGTGGCCGGTTGTTCGGAGCGGATTTCCTGTGAGATCGGGGAAGGTGAAGGACTGGAATTCGCTTTGTTGAAAAACGGGGAAGAGACGGGGATGAACTTCCGGGGCGTGCCTACCGGGCATGAATTTACTTCTCTCTTGCTGGCGATTCTGAATAGTGAAGGAAAAGGCAAGAATATACCGGATGAAACGATTTGCAAACGGGTAAGGAATCTGAAGGGCCCGATTCGTTTAACCACCTATGTGTCTCTGAGTTGTACCAATTGTCCGGATGTCGTTCAGGCTTTAAATGTCATGGCTGTGTTGAATAAAAACATCCGGCATGAGATGGTAGACGGTGCTATTTATCAGGAGGAGGCCGAAGCGATGAAGATACAGGGTGTACCTGCGGTTTTTGCCGACGGGCAATTGCTTCATGTAGGCAGAGGCGAATTCGGCGAATTGCTCCGGAAGTTGGAAGATCGTTACGGTTCGGAAGAAAGTCCGGGGGAATCTCCGGTACGGAAATACGATGTATTGGTGGTGGGAGGCGGTCCGGCTGGGGCTTCCGCTGCGATTTATACGGCCCGGAAAGGATTGAAGGTTGCCGTGTTGGCGGACCGGATCGGAGGACAGGTGAAAGAGACGGTAGGTATCGAGAATTTGATTTCCGTTCCGGAAACTACGGGCAGTCGTCTGGCCGACGATTTAAGAACGCATATGCAACGGTATGCGATCGATTTGTTTGAACACCGGAAGGTCGAGGGAGTAGTAGTGGCGGATACGGAAAAAATTGTTGCTGTGGAAGGAGGGGAGAAATTTTCCGCTCCGGCTTTAATTATTGCTACCGGAGCCAGTTGGAGGCGTTTGAATGTAGAAGGAGAAGCGAAGTATATCGGACATGGAGTGGCTTTTTGTCCGCATTGCGACGGACCTTTTTATAAAGGCAAGCATGTAGCGGTGATCGGGGGAGGAAATTCCGGTATAGAAGCGGCTATCGACCTGGCGGGAATTTGTTCGAAGGTTACGGTATTGGAATTTTTAGATGAATTGAAGGCCGACCGGGTCTTGCAGGAAAAGGTAAAAAGTATTCCTCATGTCGAAATTTTCACCGGGTCCCAAACGATGGAAGTGATCGGTAATGGCAGCGAAGTAACGGCTCTCCGGGTCAGGAACCGGGCTGACGGTCAGGAAAAAGTGGTGGAACTGGACGGTGTTTTCGTTCAGATCGGTTTGGCGGCCAATAGCGGTATATTCCGGGATGTTGTAGATACGAACCGGGCCGGAGAAATTGTAATCGACTCCGGTTGCCGGACGAACGTGCCCGGCATATATGCTGCGGGTGATGTATCGAATGTGCCTTACAAGCAGATTATTATTTCCATGGGAGAGGGGGCCAAGGCGGCTTTATCGGGTTTCGAAGACCGGATCCGGGGAATAATCGGTTAAACAGGGTGCGCAGGCGTTGAGGTAAGGGTATGGGGTTAGGGAATCCGCCGCTCTGGAGTGCTGGGGGCCCTATCCCTGTTTTTCGGTCAGGTATTTCCAGAAACGGGCGGGCATATTTTGCCGGTGAAGTTTGGGATTTATCCGTTCTTTGATGGTCAGGGACTTAAAATATTCCTGCCAGAGTTTTTGAAAGAGTTTCTCATCGCTGCTCAGTTGGGATTCGGTGAGTTTTCCGGTAGAGAGAAAAGGGTGTTTTTCCGGAAAGTGAATCTCCGTTACAGTTTGTAAATCGTAATAATATCCGTAGTCCCGTTTCAGGTCGTAAATCATCCACTTTTGTCCCGTAAACCGGTCCTGAAAATGAGTAAGGGTTAAAGGCAGAACATTGTATAAAGGTTCGAAAGGACAGAAAAAGATATCGTCCCGGGTTTTTTGAAAACGGGCGAACTGGAGAACCCGGTGTTTTTCCTGGTTTACTTTACGGCCTATTTTAGTGAGATCCAGCACGTCCGGGTCTCCGAAGTTCAGTTCGATGGATACCGGTGAATCGAAAGCTTTTCGTATATAACGGAAGAGTAACAGGTCTGTTCGGGGAAGTTCCGCCATCCAGGCCAGGGTCAGGCAGGAAAGGGCGGGGCGGGAAAGCTTGGTTTTCAATCCTTTCCAAACGCGTTCAGAGCGGGAATCGTCTGTATACACGTTAATGAGCGTGTCGTAGAAAAGAGGGAGGGATTCCTTTTCTCCGAGTAATAGATCGGGAAAGAGTTTTCGTTCATAGGCTTCGAAAACGGCGGTCAGCAGACCTTCAAACGTTTTATCGTATCTATAAATGATCATTTCAATAGTTTTCGAACGGTATTTTTAATTGCCGTTCGTCTTCTTTTTTTCGGGAATGAGTGCCGCTTATCAGTAGGGTCCGTAATTTTTCCGGACGGATTTCCTGTACGCTGCGTAACGGTAATTCGTGGCAGGTAATAAAGTATTGTGCTTTTTTCATCACGATTCCCATTTTCCGGAGTTGAGCGGTGCCCAGTTTGCCGTAGCGGCGGGAAACCACAATGAGTTTGGCGGATTTGACTCCTATGCCCGGCACCCGGAGCAACATCTCGTAATCCGCTTTCTGGATATCCACCGGAAATTTTTCCGGGTGGCGTAAGGCCCAGGAGAGTTTGGGATCGAGTTCCAAATCCAGGTCCGGATAAGCGTCATTTGCAATTTCCTCCGCTCGGAAGTGATAAAAACGGAGCAACCAGTCGGCCTGATACAACCGGTTTTCCCTCACCAAAGGCGGTTGTTTCAGCAACGGTAGCCGCTGGTCGTAGGTGTTGACCGGTACGAATCCGGAATAATAGACTCTTTTCAAGGTAGGACGCTGGTAAAGTTGAGAAGAGAGGCGGAGTATGTCTTTGTCCGAATCGGGACTGGTTCCGACAATCAGTTGGGTACTCTGTCCGGCCGGAGCGAAACGGGGAGCGGAGCGGAATTTTTTCCGGTCTTCCTGGTTTTCCAATATGCCCTGACGGATATATCGCATGGGAGTGAATACGCTTTGGAAATTTTTTTCCGGAGCCAAATGTTGCAGGCTTTGTTCATTCGGAATTTCGATGTTCACACTGAGGCGGTCGGCATACAGACCGGCTTCCCGGACCAATTCCCGGCTGGCTCCGGGGATACTTTTCAGATGAATATACCCGTTGTAACGTTGTTTCAGGCGGAGTTCCCGGGCTACGGCCACCAGACGTTCCATCGTATAATCGGGATTGCGGACGACTCCGGAACTCAGGAACAGGCCTTCGATGTAATTCCGGCGGTAAAATTCGATGGTCAGTCTGACCAGTTCGGAAACAGAGAATGTAGCTCGGGGGAGATCGTTGCTTCTCCGGTTTATGCAATAGGCACAATCGTAGATGCAATGGTTGGTCAGCATGATTTTGAGCAGGGATAAACATCGGCCGTCTTCGGTAAAGCTGTGGCAAATTCCCCAGCCGGCCGCGTTTCCGATGCCGTTGGTTTTATTGGTGCGGGAAGTACCGCTGGAAGCGCAGGAAACGTCGTACTTAGCCGATTCCGCCAGTATTTTTAGTTTTTCGAGTATGCTTTCTTCCATGCTGTTCCGGTATGCCTGTAATAGTTTACAAAGAAACGATTTCCTCGGGAAAAAAGAAACGGGAAAAACATTATTTAAGGTTATTTGGGTAGGTCCGGATAAAAAAATTGCCGGAGAAGTTTCCCCGGCAATCTCTGCCTATCTGGTCTCGTTTCTGGGTGAACCCGGATAGTTGCTCCACTGAATATCCTTTTTGGGATTGGCGGAATCTACTTCTTTGCGGCGTTCTTTGCTTAATTTGCTGTCCGCTTTCTCTACAGAATCCAGAGTCCGGTCTGTACCGACGGGCTCGATATCCTGTAATCCGTTGGTGGATTCCACGTGTTGTCTGGGATTGCCGATGTATTGCCACTCCTCTTTCAACTGCGTGCTTCTTCCTTCGTTCCAGGGCCCTTTGGCGTCTTCTCCGGCAGAAGTGTTGTAGTATAAGTTGCTGTAACGGGGATCGCTCTGTAAGACTCCCGGGGGGAAGTTGGGATGAATGGTGTCCAGGGCGGCTTCGAATTGCTGGAAATGGGCGACTTCCCGGGTCATCAGGAAGCCCAGCGTTTCCAATACATAGGGATCGTCCGTGAATTTCATCAGGTATTCGTACACGATTTTAGCCCGGGATTCGGCTGCGATGTTGGAACGTAAATCGACCGTCAGGTCACCGTCGGCGTTCACATAGGTAGCACTCCAGGGATTGCCGTTGCTGTCCGTCAGCATGGGACTTCCGCCGGACAGTACCAGAAAGTGGGGGTTGAATAAAGCCTGCTGGATAAAATTTTCTTTGGAAGTTTTTCCTTCCAGCATTTTCATAATCTCGGCACTATCGGCGGCATCTTTCAATTCTCCGTTAATACCGGTCAGCAACATTTGTAAGGTTGCTCCGACAATTTCCAAATGCCCGAGTTCTTCGGTGGCGATGTCCATTAACATGTCGTATTTATCCGGATAAGGGTTTCTACAGCAAAAAGCCTGAACGAAATACTGCATGGCTGCTTTCAGTTCTCCATTTCCCCCCCCGAATTGTTCGAGCAGTAAACGTGCAAAACGTGGATCCGGCTTGGAAACACGTGCATTGAATTGTAATTCTTTTACGTGGTAAAACATAGTTTTAGGTTTTTAATGAATAAAATATAGTTGTCATCGGACTGGGTTTTTTCAGAACTTTTGTCCGAATGTCGTTTTTTCCCTTCTTTTTTAATGTAATTTCGTATAAGTTCATAGTTTATAGTTTAATGGATGAAATCCATCGTATAAAATGGTATTTATTTATTATAAGTCATTACTTTTTCCTAAAGTATTGACTCATAATATACTATATACGTATTTCGAGGGGTGGGGTTTAGGATTTAAGGACTATTGGCTTTCCCTCAGAAATGATAATAAAACGGAGAGGAGGGGTAGGAAAGCCCACTCCTGGAATGGAAAAGGGGAAACAGCGAAAGTACGGAGGATAAATCATTGATAAATAGTATGTTTTATGAATTTTTAAAGGCGAAAACCTCGAATTATCCGGAGAAGAAAGTTCTTTTTTTGCGCTAAAATCATTACATTTGCACAAAACTGTGTAAAATGGTAGGAAATTATTCGGAGGATTCCATTAAAACGTTAGATTGGCAGGAACATATCCGTTTGCGTCCGGGTATGTATATTGGAAAATTAGGAGATGGTTCCGCCCCTGACGATGGAATTTATATTTTGGTGAAGGAGGTTGTAGATAATTCTATCGATGAATTTGCCATGGGGTGCGGTACGGAGATCGTGATTAAGGTGGAAGACCGCAAAGTGACGGTACGGGATTTCGGACGGGGTATTCCTTTGGGAAAGCTGGTGGATGCTTCTTCGAAAATGAATACGGGAGCGAAATACGATTCGGAAGTTTTTAAAAAATCGGTGGGGTTGAACGGGGTCGGTATCAAGGCCGTCAATGCTTTATCGGAAAGTTTTGAAATTCAGTCGTTCCGGGACGGTGAAACCAAGTATGTGCGTTTCAGCCGGGCGGAGATCGTAGAAGAACGGAAAATCGAAAAGACCGCGGAACCCAACGGCACTCAGGTGACTTTTTTAGCGGATAAGGAGATATTTGGTAATTATCATTTTATAGCCGATTATCTGGAAGCCATGGTGAAAAACTATGTTTTCCTGAATACCGGATTGACTGTCGTTTTCAATGGGCATAAGTATTTTTCCAAACGGGGTTTATTCGATTTGCTTTCGGAAAATATGAACGGAGCGGGGCTTTATCCCATCATCCACCTCCGGGGAGACGATATAGAGGTCGCTATGACGCATGGAAGACAATACGGAGAAGAGTATTATTCCTTTGTGAACGGGCAGCATACGACTCAAGGGGGAACCCACCTGAACGCTTTCCGGGAGGCGATCGTGAAAACGGTGCGGGATTTTTACAAGAAAGATTTCGATACGGCTGATATACGTACTTCAATTATCGGAGCGATCAGTATCAAGGTACAGGAGCCGGTGTTCGAGTCGCAGACCAAGACCAAACTGGGCTCCCGGGATATCGCTCCCGAGGGACCGAGTGTCCGGAACTTTATTATGGATTTCATCACCAAAGAACTGGACAATTATTTGCATCGTAATCCGGATACGGCCGAATTGCTGCTCCGCAAGATCGTGGAAACGGAGAAAGAACGGAAAGCGATGTCGGGTATACAGAAGATCGCCCGGGAGAGAGCCAAGCAGGTGAGTTTACACAACCGGAAGTTGAGGGATTGCCGGGTACACTTCAATTCCTGTCATGAACGGAAAAACGAATCTTCGATTTTCATTACGGAAGGAGATTCGGCCAGCGGTTCCATTACCAAATCCCGGGACGTCAATACTCAGGCTGTTTTCAGCTTGAGGGGAAAGCCGCTGAATTCTTACGGATTGACCAAGAAGGTGGTATATGAAAACGAGGAATTTAACTTGTTGCAGGCGGCTCTCAATATAGAAAACGGTTTGGAAGAATTACGCTATAATAATGTGATTATCGCTACGGATGCGGATGTGGACGGTATGCATATCCGGTTGCTGTTACTCACTTTCTTTTTGCAGTTTTTCCCTGATTTGGTAAGGGCCGGTCATGTATATATTTTACAGACTCCTTTGTTCCGGGTAAGAAATAAAAGAGAGACCCGTTACTGCTATACCGATGCGGAGCGGGAAACCGCCATAAAGAAATTGGGACCGAAACCCGAAATTACGCGTTTCAAAGGATTGGGAGAGATTTCTCCGAATGAATTTCAGCATTTTATCGGTAAGGACATCCGGTTGGAGCCGGTGCGGATTACCCGGGGAGATTCGATCGATTCCGTATTGAGTTATTACATGGGAAAAAATACGTCCGAGCGCCAGGATTTTATTATCGATAATTTGTATATAGAGAAAGACGAACTGAGGTAATGAGGATTGAATAAAGAAAGGATACATGGAGGAAGATAAAAAAGATATAGAGCAGGAGGGCCTCGAAGGAGGCCTGAATCCATCGCAAGAAATAGAAAACGAAGAGGTGGGAAAAGAGGGAGAGGAGCCGGAAACCGCTGTGGAAGAGAATGGGAAGATTCGTTCCATTCAGCATTTATCGGGTATGTATGAAAAATGGTTTCTGGATTATGCTTCTTATGTAATATTGGAACGGGCTGTGCCCTATGTAAACGACGGCTTGAAACCCGTACAAAGGCGTATTTTACATTCCATGCGGGAGATGGACGACGGTCGTTACAACAAGGTGGCCAACATTATCGGAAATACGATGAAATATCATCCTCACGGGGATGCTTCGATAGGGGATGCTTTGGTGCAATTGGGGCAAAAGGATCTGCTGATCGATTGCCAGGGAAACTGGGGAAACCTATTGACGGGAGATTCGGCGGCCGCTCCCCGGTATATCGAGGCCCGGTTGTCGAAATTCGCACTGGAAGTGGTGTTCAATCCGAAGACGACGAACTGGAAACTTTCTTATGACGGACGAAATAAGGAACCGATTACTTTGCCGGTAAAATTCCCTTTGTTGCTGGCTCAGGGCGTGGAAGGAATTGCGGTGGGGCTGGCCTCTAAAATATTGCCTCATAATTTCAATGAGTTGATCGATGCCTGTATTGCTTATCTGAAGCAGGAGGATTTCGTGTTGTATCCCGATTTTCCTACCGGCGGAATGATAGACGTATCGAAATACAATGACGGATTACGGGGAGGAGCTGTAAAGATCAGGGCCCGCATCGAGAAAGACAATAGCAATAAGATGCTTAAGATCACGGAAATCCCTTTCGGCAGAACGACGTCTTCTCTGATCGACAGTATCATAAAAGCCAATGAAAAGGGTAAAATCAAGGTGAAGAAGATCGACGATAATACGGCTGCCAATGTGGAAATTTTGATCCATCTGGCCCCGGGTGTTTCTTCGGACAAGACCATAGATGCCTTATATGCTTTTACGGATTGTGAATTATCCATATCGCCGAACTCTTGTGTAATTGAAGACGACAAACCTTGCTTTACGCCTGTTTCCGATATCTTGCGGAAATCGGCCGACGATACGCTGGCTTTGCTGAAACTGGAATTGGAAATCCGGTTGAACGAGTTACGGGAAGAATTGCATTTCAATTCTTTGGAACGTATTTTTATAGAGGAGCGCATTTATAAAGATAAGGAATTCGAAGAAAGTCCTACGTTGAATGCTGTTATCAAGCACGTCCGTAAGCGTCTGGAGCCTTTTTTACCTCAACTGGTCCGGGATGTAACCGAGGAGGATATCAAGCGGTTGCTGGAAATCAAAATGAAACGCATTCTGAAATTCAGCAGTGAAGAGGCTGACCGCTTGATTCACAATCTGGAGGAAGAAATTGCCAAAGTGAAAAAGGATATTGAGCAAATTGTTCCTTATACCATCGCTTATTACCGCCGGATCAAAACGCGCTACGGAAAAGGAAGGGAACGCAGGACGGAAATCCGGAATTTTGAAAATATAGAGGCGGCAAAAGTGGTGATCGCCAATGAGAAATTGTACATCAACCGGGAGGAAGGCTTTATCGGAACGGCTTTGAAGAAAGACGAATTTATCTGTGAATGTTCCGATATGGACGAGGTGATTCTTTTTAAAAAAGACGGAAGTTATTACGTCACCAAAGTAGCCGATAAAATTTTTGTAGGGAAAGACATTCTATACGTCAACGTATTTAAGAAAAACGACAAACGTACGATTTATAATGTGGTTTATCGGGACGGGCGGTACGGAGTGTCGTATGTAAAAAGGTTTAATGTAACGGGAGTGACCCGGGATAAGGTATACAATCTGACCCGGGGAACGGCCGGTTCCCGCGTACTTTATTTCTCTGCCAATCCCAACGGGGAAGCGGAGGTCATAAAAGTTTGCCTGAAACCGAAACCTACTCTGAAAAAATTGGTCTTTGAATACGATTTTGCCCAATTGGCGATCAAGGGAAGGGATTCGGTAGGAAATTTACTTTCCAAAAACGATGTTCATAAAATCAGTGTGGTCCAGAAGGGAGTGTCCACGTTGGGGGGCCGGAAAATATGGCTGGATGAGGACGTTTTCCGTTTGAATACGGACGGGCGGGGAAAATACCTGGGAGAATTTCAGGGAGATGAGCGTATTCTGGTGGTCAATAAGAACGGTACGTATTATACTACGTCTTTCGATTTGAGTAATCATTATGATGACGGTTATTTGGTGATTGAGAAATTCGATCCTCATAAGGTCTGGTCGGCTGTATTCTTTGATGGGGAGCAACAATTTTATTACCTGAAGCGTTTTAAATTCGAGGAGGCGAATAAGGTGCTGTCTTTTATCGGGGATGCGGAAGGTTCCCGTTTGGTGGCTTTGAGTTGTGAGCGCCATCCCCGTTTTGAAATTGTTTTCGGCGGAAAATACTCGGGCCGGCCGGTAGAGATCGTGGCGGCAGAGGAGTTTATCGCCGAGAAATCCTTTAAAGCCCGTGGGAAGCGGCTGACTACTTATGAAGTGGCGAAAATTCGGGAGACCGAGCCTTTGGTCCGGGAGGAGGAGCCGGAAGAAATCCAAACGGAAGTCGAATTTGAAATAACCAATCCGTCGGGGATTGCCCAGTCCGATCAAATGAAATTAACTTTTGATGAGGAGAAAGAGGAATGAAATATTTTCTGGTAGGTTATATGGCTTGCGGTAAAACCCGGAAGGGACGGGAAATGGCCAAAGAAATGGGAATACGTTTTATCGATCTGGATGCCTATATCGTGGACCGGGAGAAACGGACCATACCCGAAATCTTTGCGGAAGCCGGGGAATCCGGTTTCCGGAAGTTAGAAACCCGTTATTTACAGGAAATTTGCGAACTATACGAAAATTTTGTTTTATCTACCGGAGGAGGGGCCCCCTGTTTTAACGGGAATATGGAGTATATGAACGGAAAAGGGCATACGATTTTTTTAAATACGGATATCGATACCCTTACGATGCGGTTGATTCGGGGAAAATACAAGCGTCCTGTAGTAAGTAAACTAAAGGATGAAGAGATCCGGGAATTTGTCGAAAAACATTTGGAAGAACGGTTGCCGTATTACCGGATGGCCCGGCAGGAGATAAAATGTTAAGCGGACCTTGTACGTTGTTTTAAAATAGTGAGTTATGAGAAATAGTTTATCGGTTTTAATACTTTTAATTTCAGGAGTTATGTTAGCGTCATGCGGTAACGGAGAGAAAAAAACGGGTCAGTATCAGACTCAGGACGCTCTCGACAATATTTTTGCCCGGAAAAGCGTCCGCAAGTACCTGTCCAAACCGGTGGAACCGGAAAAAATCGAATTGTTGCTGAGAGCCGGTATGGCTGCCCCTACCGGGAAGGATACCCGGCCCTGGGAATTTATTGTGATCGACGATCGGGCGGTGTTGGATTCGATGGCTGTAGCTTTACCTTATGCCAAAATGCTGAAAGAAGCCCCTCTGGCGATTGTAGTCTGCGGAGATACGGCTAAATCTTCCTATTGGTATCTCGATTGCTCGGCGGCGACCCAGAATATTTTACTGGCTGCTGAGGCCCTGGGGCTTGGAGCGGTATGGACCGCTACTTATCCTTACCCGGAACGTATGGATGTGGTAAAGAAGTATACCGGTATTCCCGACCGGATTCATTCCTTATGCGTCATCCCTGTCGGCTATCCCGCTATTCCTCATAGTCCGAAAGATAAGTGGAATAAGGCAAAGATTCATACCAACAAGTGGTAGGTTTATCCCCCTGCTCTTGTCAGCGGTTGTCCTTTTTTTCGAAGGCACCCAGCCCGAATAACGCAAAGTCATAGCGGACGGGGTCGTCCGGATCCATTTCCCTCAGCCGGGCCGTCAGTTCCAAAACAGCCCGGCTGTCGTTCTGTTTGCGGGTCAACAATCCCAATTGACGGCTTACGTTTCCCGTATGTACATCCAGCGGGATGAGCAGGGCGGAAGGGGGTATATTCTTCCATATCCCGAAATCTATTCCGGAAGCATCGCTGCGGACCATCCAGCGGAGATACATATTGACGCGTTTGGCAGCCGAACCTTTTTCCACGTTGGCAATATGTCGCAATACCCGGGGCGCGGCGGGGAGAAAGGTGAAAATTTCATACCACTCCCGTAATACGTCCATCATGTCGCCATGTGTCCGGAAAGCGTCGGTAAATATCTTTTCCAGGCCCCCCGACCGTTTGTATATATGAGACAGGGAGCGGAGAAAATAACAACAATCGTAGGCGTTGAAGGTGCGGTGTTTAAACTGAGAAAAACGGTCGTAGTCTTTTTCCGTTGCATTCAGAATAAAATCATAGGGGGCATAATCCATCAGGCCCATCAGTTCCCTGCATTTTTTTATAATGGTGGGACGTTGTCCCCAGGCCAGAGATGCTGCCAGAAACCCGGCTATTTCAATATCTTCCTTTTCTTCGAACATTTTAGGAATCTGGATGGGATCGGTTTCGATGAAAAAGTCGGATCGGCAGTATTCGAGGTATTTCTCGTCTAATAATCGTTTCAGTTCGGTTGGCGTCATGATTCCCGGGGTTTTAGAAAAAGTTCGGAAAAGAAATTTATCGGTCGCTGGGTTTGGTAGCCCGCAACATTTGGTGTTTCCCCGGCGGGCCGGGGAGTCGTTCCAGCCGGAAGCCCACTTGACGAAGGGCCTGTTTTACAATTCCTTTTACGCAATATGTAACCAGGAAACCTCCCGGTTTCAAGGCCTCGTAGAATTTGCCGAAAGTCTCGGCTGTCCATAAGTGAGGCTGGACGTCGGGGCGGAAGGCATCGTAATAAACGATATCAAAATTTTCCCGAAATCCGATAGTACGAAAATCCCGCTGACTTTTATGAAGTGTGAAAAAAGGAGCGATTTTTATTTCTTTTTCCCATTCACATTGGTGAAGTTTGTCAAAAAGTTCGGGAGAGGCCGAGGGGAATAGGGTTTTATAGTTTAATCGGCTGATTTCAGCCGGGGTTAAGGGATACTTTTCCAGACTGTAATAATTTATTTCCCAGGCGTGTTCCCAGGCGGTGAGAAGGGAAAGCCAGGCATTCAGCCCTGTACCGAAACCGGCTTCCAATACAGAGACGGGGGTACGGTTTCCGTATTCCAATCCGGCCCGGATAAAAATATGCAGGGCTTCCCGTACGGCTCCGTGCACCGAATGATAGTGTTCTTTTAATTCCGGTACGTAGAAAGTCGTGCTGCCGTCTTCCGTTTCGATATATTCCCTGCTCATGCCGCGTTCCAATGAAAAGCTGTTTTTTAGAGCAATTCCTCCCGCAGTAAATTCACGAATTCGATAATATCGCTTTCCGTGGTATCGAAAGAGCATACCCACCTCACTTCGGAAGCATTTTCATCCCAGACGTAAAAAAAACATTTTTCTTGTAGGATTGTAATCTTATCTCTGGGAATGATAGCGAATACTTCATTGGCCTCCACTTCCTGTGTAATCTTGATTCCCGGAATAAAAGCGGCTTCAGTGGCTAATTTTTGAGCCATCCGGTTAGCATGTCCCGCCGTTTTCAACCACAGCTCATTTTTCAGGATAGCGGAGAATTGAGCAGCAATAAACCGGGATTTGGAATGGAGTTGCATGGCTTGTTTCCGGATGTATTTAACATCCGCACAATGGGAGGTATTGAAGAAAATTACCGCTTCTCCGAACATCATACCGTTTTTGGTCCCGCCGAAACTCAAGACGTCTATGCCGGCTTTTACAGTGATATCGGTCGGATCGCAGCCCAGGTAGGCTACGGCATTCGATAAACGGGCGCCGTCCATGTGAACGAACAAACCGTGGGCATGTGCAAAATCGCATATTTCTTTTAATTCCTGGGGAGTGTAAACCGTGCCCAGTTCCGTACATTGGGTCAGGGAAATAATAATCGGTTGGGAATGATGTTGTTCCCCGAAGCCGTGCATGTGGTTTTGGATCAGCCCCACGTTCAGTTTCCCGTCGAAAGTAGGGACGGTAAGGAGTTTGCAACCGGCCTGTTTTTGTATAGCTCCGCATTCATCCGCATTGATATGTGCGGTTTCAGCACAAATAACGGCGTGGTAGGAGCGGGTAAACGCAGAAAGGCTGACGATATTGGCTCCGGTACCGTTGTACACAAAGTAAACTTCTATTTTTTCCCCGAAGATTTTTTTAAAATCTTCTGTGGCCTTTTCCGTATACCGGTCTTCTCCGTAGGAATGCTGATGACCGTAAGCGGCTTCTTTTAAAGCATTGAATACTTCCGGCAATACTCCTGAAAAGTTATCACTGCCGAATCCCCGAATACTCATAGCAATTATTTTTTTGGTTCATGTCCCAAAGATACTTTTAAAATGAAAATGTAGTATAAAAATGAGCATAAATCTCTCGCAGAAGGAAAGAATGAGCCGATGTGGCCTGTGCGGGTAAATGAAACAGCCCTTCGGGAGGAACGTCTTTAGACGCCCGTTTCTTCCGGGAAAGAAAATAATAGAGAGAAATTTTTCCGTCCGGATAAAAATGAATAGTTTTGTTTTCGGATGAAATTAAACCGGAAACGATGTATAAAAAGATTCTTTTTTCCCTTCTTTTTTTCACAGCGGGTTGTGCATACGGGCAGGAGGCATTGTTGTCGAGGGATTCTCTGTTAAAGGATTACGACCTCTTATGCAGTTCGCTGGAAAAGATCCATGCAGGCTTATTTTTGTACCAGCCGGAGGAGAGGTACCGGCAAAAGAAGGAGGCTATACGGACTCTGATCCGGCGGGATATGAGTGTGGAAGATTTTTACCTGCTGATCGCTCCCCTGGTCGCTTCCGCCGGAGACGGGCATACGTTTTTGAGTATTCCCGTAGCCGGCCGGCAAAGGTATGTCGAGCGGGGAGGGTTGGTGTGTCCTTTACGACTGAAATTGTCGGACGGTAAATTATTGGTGGATTATTCCTATCGGGCAGGAGCGGAGGTGTCGGAGAACGAAGAGATCCTTTCCATAAACGGAGTGCCTTCTTCCGCCATTGTGGAAAAGTTGTACGGCTTGACGGGGGCGGAGAAAGGAAATGCATTGAAAGACAAGGTATTGACTCCTCATCTTTCCACTTTGATCTGGTGTATGTATGGATGGGAGGAAGGATATCGGTTTGAAATTCGCCGGGCGGAAGGTGTCCAAGGCTTGTTTATGCCCGGCATTTCGAATGCTGATGCCCTGCAGGCCCTGAAAGCTCATATGCCTGCCCGGGTCGAACCCTATTCGTTTTCGATAGCCGAAGAGGAGGGTAGGGCTACTTTGACGGTCCGGACTTTTTTTGACCGGAACGGTTTGGTCTCTTTTTGCGATTCGGTTTTTCCGCTTTTGGAAAAACGGAAGATCCGGAAATTAGCGATAGACGTCCGAGGAAACGGTGGAGGGGCAAGTGCGGCGGTCGATGCCTTGATGAGCTATATCGCTCATGATGCATACCGCATGTATCCTCGTTGTGAACTGAGGGTAAGTGAGGAGAGCAAGGCGTATCACCGAAAATTGCATCCGGAATTATATCGATGTATTCAGGACCTGGAAAACGGAAGTTTTTACCGGATGGAGAGCGAGCTTGTCCCGGATAACCGCAAACATGCGGGAAATTTCGAGGGAGAAGTGGAAGTGTGGGTAGATGAAACTACTTATTCCGGAGCTTCGACTTTTGCGGCGGTCGTGGGCCGTTCCCGGGCGGGAAGAGTAATAGGTAAAACCGGTTGCCCACCGGTTTATCTCGGAAATTTTATTATAAAACAGCTTCCTTGCAGCCAATTGAGCTGTTATATTCCTTTTACCCGGTTTTACGACTCTATTTGACTGGCGGAAGATATGGGATTTTCCTCCTCCCGGAAGGGCGGGGGATATTCGTTTTATACTCCTTCCTGCATCCGGGCCCTTCCTGCAGGAATGAACGGAAATGAGGAAGGATTCCGAAACCGGAACCCTTCCTGCTGCCTGAAGCCTAAATATGCGTGGATTATTGAACACCCGTGCGGGTATCCCACCACATCTGTTGTCCCCAGAAATAGTCGACGACTTTTGATTTATGGGGGGTAACATTCACTTTATTGAGGGAAGATTCACTGTCCGGATAAGGATACCGGAAAGGAGGTACGTTATGTCCGCTGTAGGGAGAGCCCGGAGCCACATAATGAGTAGAAGGAATGCCTGTCCTGCGGTAGAGGGACCAGCCTTCCATGCCTTGTTTGAACAGAGAGACCCATTCCTGCCACCATATCTGTTCGAAGGTGTCGTTGAACCGGGCATTACCGGCCAGGAAGGTTGCAATCTCTTCCGCGGCAATGCCGTTTTCTTCCAGGGAGAGAGTAACGGCTTTTTCGTAAGCGTTTTTGGTTGTCGAGCCCGTTTTCCAGCCCAATTTGGAAGCCTCCGCTATGTGGAACCAGGTTTCACAGGCTCGCATATAAGGAGTAAAACCCGCTTTATCATCTCTGAAACGTTTCCCGATGCGGGAGATGGAGTTGAGTGCCGGTTGTGCTACCGCACCTATGGTGAACCCTACATATTCGTTATCCACCTGAGGTTTGGCGTAGACCGGAAGCCGGGGGTCTTTATTTTCTTTCAGGAAGTTGACCAGTATGTCGCTTACCGCATGATCGTCCCGGCTTTCCGAATTGTTGGCCCAGGGTTCGATGTAGGGGCTGCTTCCGGGCCACCAAAAGAAGGCATTGTCTTCGTTTTCCAGCAGAAGAGGGTATTTGGCCGGGTTGGTGAGTATTTCTTCTACGGTTTGCCGGGCCAGGTCTTTTGCTACTTTGGAAATGCGGATAGCCAGACGTAAGCGTAAGGAATTACATAATTGCTGCCATTTGCGGATATTCCCGTGATACAGTATATCTCCTTCTCCGACATTATCGGTTCCTCCGGCATCGAACCCATCGGCGGCTTTTTTCAAAACGGCCAGCAGGGCCGGATAGATTTCTTCCTGAGTATCGTATTTGGGAAGGAGAATTCCTTCTTCCATCCGCATAGCATCGGAATAGGGTACGTTTCTCCAGGTATCGGTCATAATAGACATAATGACGGCTTCCCAGGTGCGGGCCAGATTTAAAAGATTGGGTTTGTTATCCTTTTCTCCTTCTTCTTTGAGGGAAGCGATGTTACTGAGAAGCATGTTGCAGTACTCCCATTTATTTTCTACATTTCCGCTTCGGAATACATACCGGCTTTCGTCGATGTACTGGATTTTGGTCAGGAAACCGGCATAGGTGCTGGGTTCATTCATGTCATTCCAATCGTCGAATAGTGTACTGGAACTGTAACGAATGATATAAGCCAGTTGGTTGGTTGCGGGAACGACGGAAGGCCTGTCGGGGTCCTTATTGATTTTGTCGAATTTGGACGTACATCCCGGGCAGAAGACGCTTATTCCTAAGATCAGGACGGCTATTTTTAATCTATATTTTTTCATATCGTATTGGTTTTACAGGTTTCTATCAAAATGTTACGCTCAGTTTGAAACCCATGCTGCGGGTGGGCGGGAAGGAAGAAGACTCCAGTCCTACGCCGCTGTTTCCGCTATTGGTACTGGATTCCGGATCGATTTTGGCTTTATTGGAAGAATGTAACCAGAGGATAGCCACGTTACTGGCGATAAAAGAAAGGTCTGCACTTCGGATAAAACCGGTTTTAGCCAGTAGTTTCTTGGGGAAACTGTAGCTTAAATGAATCTCTCGCAACTTCAGGAAAGAACCGTCGAAAACGGAGAGTTCCCGGTTGGCATAGTAAGATTCATAGTAATCTTGTGCACTGATGGGGATGGTGTTTATTTTACCGTCTTCCGTAATACATTTTTCTCCTTTCAAAACATCTTTTCCGACGACAATGGGTCTTTCCCGGATATCTCCTTTAGCCGTATAATCCAGAAGGCCGGTATAGGTCGCAAACATCTGGGTTACGCTGAACATGTCTCCCCCTTTCCGGAAATCCAGCAAAAATCCGAAATTGATGTTTTTAATTGAAAATTCGTTGCGGAATCCTCCGATCCAATGAGGCGTGACGTCTCCCAGCATAATGTTAGACACGGTTTTAGGCAGTCCTTTTTCACTGATGATGACGGCCCCGGTTTTTTCGTCCCGTTGCATCCCGGTTCCCCAGATGGATCCCCAGGAATCGCCGGGTTTAGCGTATACCCGGACGCTCCATTCGCTACCGATCTGGTATTGTTCGAGTTCTTGCTGAGTAGACGGGTCTTTATACAATTCCTTGATTTTGCTCCGGTCTTTGGCCCAGTTTAAGGTGGCTGTCCAGTTGAACCCCTCTTTGTTTTTAAAAATATCGGCGGAAAGTTGCAGTTCGATCCCTTTGTTTTCGATTTTGCCTGCATTCACCAGCATGGAGTTATAGCCGGTGGATTTGGAGACGGCTACTTCCATAATCTGATCGGTCGTTATTTTTTGGTATACCGAAATATCCAGGGAAAGACGGTGGTTGAAAAGGGCGGCTTCCAGACCGAATTCGCTGGTTTGTACGCTTTCCGGTTTCAAAGAAAAGGGCGGATAAACCCGGTCTTTGAAGAATTGATTGATTCCGTAGATGGGAGCGTCAGAAGCCTGGTAGTAAATACCCGTTCGATAGGCACTGGTGGCGCTTCCTACTTTTGACCATCCGCCTCTGAGTTTGAGGTAGCTCAAGACCCAGGATTGCAAATTGGGGAAAGTAGCCGTAGGAATCCAACTGGCACTGACGGCCGGATAAAAGAAAGGATCGGCAATGGTGGAACTCCAGTCGTTACGGATACTCGCATCGATGTAAGCCATGCTTTTGAAGCCGACGGAGGCTTGGGCATAGACGCTGTTGGATCGTATCCAGGAATGATCCATGGCGGTTACCGGTGTTCCTTTTGCATTGGAGATGGTATATATACCCGGTACGGTGAGCTTGTTAGCCCCTAAGGTGTTGGCTTCCCAACGCATATTCCGGTAGTTGGCCCCCGCCAGAGCGTTTACGGTAAATTCTCCGAAACTCCGGTTAAAATAAGCGATCACATCTGCATTTACTTCCGATCGTTTCTGGGAATATTGCCGGAAACCGCCTTCCGGATAAGCCGTATTGTATTCTATATTCAGATTGGACTGGGTATCGTAATAGTCGTAACCCAAGCGACCTTCAATTTTCAGGAAACGAAAAGGAGAATAGAAAAGAGAAGTTTTTCCGAAGATACGATTCCGTTTATAGGCGTTGGTATTCCGGTGAACCGTATAATAGGGGTTCTGATGATACTGGGGATTCCAGCTATAGGGGACTCCGTTTTCGTCTTTGGTCTGCCACTTGGCCTTCAGGTCTTGCATATCCACCTGCCTGCCGAACCATTGCAACAGAGATTGTACCGGATTTCCTTCTTCATAACCCCGCATGGGAAGGTTGTCGCTTTCAGTACGGGTATAATTCAAAACCAAATCGAATTGTAATTGTTCGTGAAGTTCCATATGGGTATTTAATTGGGCCGAATAGCGTTCCTGATCGGTATTGGGAACGGTTCCCTGTTGTTTGCGGTATCCCAGGGAAGCCCGGGTGGTATTTTTATCCGAATGTTGAGTGAGGGATACATTGTGATTCATAGAGAAGCCGGTAACGAAGAAATCCTTCACGTTGTCTTTGTGAGACACCCAGGGAGTGGCTTGTCTGACGCCGTTGACTACGGGACTGTTTACCTGGGGAATTTGCAGGCCTATGTCCAGACGAGGTCCCCAGCTTTCGTCCAGACCGTCGTTAATTCCGTTTGTTCCGTCCACAAAGGAAAATCCATAGCCTTTGTTGTATTTACCTACGGCAAAATCCTGGTAACTCCCCTTAAATCCGTCTTCCTTTGCCAGTTGGTAATGGTATTCGTCTCCCAGGTACCCTTGTCCGTACTTATTTTGCATCCGGGGTAAATTATAAATGCGATCGAAAGTTACGTTTCCCGTGTAGGTAATACTTACTCCTTTGGGGCGGTTTTTTCCGGATTTGGTGGTAATGAGGATGACTCCGTTTCCGGCTCGCATGCCGTATAGGGCTGCCGATCCGCCTTTCAGTACGGAAATGGATTCTATATCATCGGGATTGATATCGTTCAAACCGGAACCGAAGTCCACATTGTGGTTGTCTTTCTGATCGTTATCGATGGGGATACCGTCGACGATAATCAATGGCTGATTGTCTCCCAACGAGCTGTTTCCCCGGATCACGATGCGTTGGGAAGCTCCGATCTGTCCTCCGGAAGAGGTGATTTGCACGCCGGCCACTTTACCGGAAAGAGCGGAGGCCACATTAATTTGTCCGCCTCTGGTCAGAGCGTCACCTTTTACGTCCTGAACGGCATAGCCTAAGGATTTCTTTTCGCGGGTAAGGCCGAGGGCTGTTACCACGACCTCACTTAAGGTTTCCGTAGCCGTTTTTAAGGCGACTTTCATTTGGGGAGAAGCGGGGAGTTCGAGGGTTTGCATTCCCACAAATGAAAATACCAGTATGGTATTGGGAGAAACCAGAATGGTAAATTTTCCGTCGACATCGGTGGTCGTGCCTTGTTCTGTACTCCCTTTTACCCATACCGTTACACCAGGAATGGGACTGTCGTCTTCCGCAGAAACGACCATACCTTCCACTTTTATCGTTTGAGCCAATAAAGAAGCTCCTCCGAAAAGCAAGATAGTTAAAATTAAGGTTACTTTTTTCATCATAGGACTTGAATTTAGGTTGATAGTTATATTTGTATTAAATTTACTTATTTCATTGTTTTGTAAATAATAATGTTAAAGAAATATTAATTTTATTTTTCCCGCTTCGGCATCGTTTTTGCCGATCTGTCCTTTAACCCTACTTCACTTTTTGTGTTAATACTGTAAAATGATGTTAAGAATCGATATTTTTTTGCCTTAAATAAACGTTCGTTTTTTTAGCCGCAAAAAATGAAAAATTTATTCTTCAAAAAAAACAGATTTTCCATCCCGATTTTTCTACCTCGTTTTTTGTTTATAAAACAAAGATGATTTCATTCACATAGGTATAATTTATTAATAATCAAATATTTATTTCATCTGAATTTGTGACTTTTCTCCTATAATAAATTTTATTTTGGTTCAAAATTTATTTTCTTGTTTGGGTTTTAGCCTTTTTAATTTTTTCTCCCCAAAAAAACGAACGTTTTTATTAGATTATCCCATATTTTTTCATTATCTTAGATAGAGATAAGCAACACTCTTTAAGAGATATGTTGCAATTTTAATATAAATTTTTCAAAAATTAAAATTTTTATGCGAAAAACATCAATAATCAAGGAAAGAATTTTGGAATTTCTTAACAAAAAAAGAATTACCAAGTACGAATGTTATCGGCAAACCGGTATTACAAACGGGGTTTTTAGTCAGAGCAACGGGATGACGGAGGATAATATATTGAAGTTTCTCAATAACTATACCGAAGTATCTGCAGAGTGGTTATTCCGGGGAAAAGGACCGATGACTTTTGGGGAATCTTTGCCCATCGATCAAATGGATTCTTCCCGCATTAACGCTACGATCAGCTACCGTTTTGTTCCGTTGATCGACATCAACCCGGTCCGGAGCACCGTGCGCAATAGCATTGAAATCGAGGTGCAACAACATTTCGACGCCTACATGCCTTTCCCTGAAGCCGAGGAAGGAGATGTGGGTATGTACGTTACCCGGGATACGATGGTTCCTACCTTTGTGGCCGGAGCGATGCTTTTACTCCGTCCTGTATTTCAATGGAGAAAATTCGTAGAGTTTGGAAATATCTATCTGATAGAGCTGGAAGATCACCGGCGTTTACTGAGAGAAATCCGGCCGAGTAACGAATCTCCGGAAGACAACTTCCTGTTGGTGGCTCATAATCCGAATTATGCTCCTTTAGAAATGAAGAAAGAATATATTACTCATGTGTGGTTGGTGCGTGGTGTATACCAAAAAATGTCTGTATAATTTTTTATTTACGTGGTGCTAAATAGAAATCGGTTTATTTTATATTTTAGATAGAAAGTTGAATTACATGAACCGTTATTTGATATAACAACAATAGGGCTGATTTTTAAAGGTCGCTTCGTAAACGAATAATAAAAAAGGATATCTCATCGCGAGATATCCTTTTATTTTATAGGATGCTGAAAGTTACATCAGGAAGCTCAAGAGCGTACCCGCGGCAACGGCAGAACCGATCACACCGGAAACATTCGGTGCCATGGCATGCATCAGCAAATAGTTGGTCGGATCGTTTTTCAGTCCCATATTTTGCACCACGCGGGCACTGTCGGGTACGGCAGATACTCCGGCGGCGCCGATCATCGGATTGATCGGATTGCTTTTGGGAGAAAGCCAGTTCATAATTTTGGCAACCAGTACACCTCCAGCGGTGGCGATGATGAAGGAACCCGCACCCAGCGCAAAGATTTTGATGGAGGTGGCGGTGAGGAACACGTCGGCTTGAGTAGAAGCTCCTACCGTAATACCCAACAACATCGTGATGGTATCGATCAACGCATTGCTGGCCGTATTAGCCAAACGATTGGTTACCGTAGATTCTTTCAGCAAATTACCGAAGAATAACATACCTAACAGCGGCAAAGCCGAAGGAGCGATGAAAGCGGTCAGCAACAATCCGATAATCGGGAACAATTGTTTTTCCAGACGGCTCACTGAACGAGGCGGTCTCATTTTGATTTTTCTTTCTTTCCGGGTCGTCAGCAGATTGATTACCGGCGGCTGGATAACGGGTACCAGGGCCATATAGGAATAGGCTGCGATGGCGATCGGGCCGATCAGGTTTTTGACCAATGTGCCGTCGGCCAGCATGTTTACCCCGTTGGCTAGTTTGGAGGAAAGGAAAATGGCGGTAGGTCCGTCTGCACCGCCGATAATTCCGATAGCTGCGGCTTCCGGCGGAGCGAATCCCAACCACAAAGCTCCCAGGAAAGTAACGAAGATACCTACCTGTGCTGCCGCTCCCAGCAACATCAGTCGCGGGTTGGAGATCAGGGAGGAGAAGTCGGTCATGGCGCCGATTCCCAGGAAGATCAAGGGCGGATACCATCCGTTGATAACCCCCGAATACAAAATGTTCAACACCGAGCCCGGTTCGTATATTCCCAATTTCAGGTTGAAAGCTTCTCCCATGTAGAACGGAATATTTCCGATAATGATACCCATTCCGATCGGAATCAGCAACATGGGTTCGTAGTCGAATTTGATGGCCAACCAAATGAATATCAAGGCTACCACGATCATAATGAGGTTACCAGTCGTTGCATTGGCAAATCCGGTAAACTCCCAGAAGTTTTTCATTCCGGCTACAGCATTGGAATTATGTACCGCGTTTCCGGCGGGATCGGCGAATTGCAGCATGTTATCGGTTACGGTAGCCGTCCGTTCTCCCAAATCTACAATCACATCGGTGGTGACATATCCCTGTCCGGAAGAATTCGGATCCAGGTTAGGGGAGAATTGTGTTATTTTCTTAGGGTTGAATTTCATGATGACCGTATTCCCCTGCACTCTCCAGATTCCGGTATAACGTTGTTTGATGGAGTCCATCGTAAACGTTCCGTCGTCGTGGAATTGGTAGGTTTTATAACGGGCAACCGTGCGGTCGGACTTGCCCACTGCGTTGGGGATGTAGCCATCGGCTTTGTTCACCCATTTCCCGTGGACAAGTTTATTTTCTATGCTGCCTTCGTTCGAAGCCTGACTGAAATTCCCGGTCAGGACAACAAGCAGAAAGGTTAGCAAAAAGGAAATTAATTTGTTCATACTCTTTGTTGTAATTATGCTATTTCTATTAAAGTATCACCCTGAAGCACGGCGTCCCCTTCTCTTACGTTGATGGCTTTCACCGTACCGCCTTTTTCGGCGTTTACGTTATTGTCCATTTTCATGGCTTCCATGATCATCAGACAATCTCCGGCTTTTATGGTTGCTCCCACGGTCACGTTGATTTTTTTGATTGTGCCGGGTAGCGGTGAATTTACTTTATAGCCTGCACCACTGCTTTCCGTTTTTTTGATTTGTCCTTCTCCGGGTTTGTTCACTACCGGTTTACGGGCCAATACAGGAGTCTTGGCTTTTTTCTCTTCCCCCTGCATTTCAACCTGGTAAGGAGTTCCGTTTACGGAAACAGTTGCGTTGGTTCCGTCGAATATACCTACTTCTACTTCGTAGGTCTGACCGTTTATTTTGAATTTGTATTTTTTCATATTAACTATACTTGTCTTTTGCGTTTTTCTTGTCGTTCATTCTCACTGTTTTCTCACCGGCTGGTTTTGCACACTGTAAATTTTGGAACTCCATGGAGAGTATTGTTTCGGTGCGTTATGAATGGTGATGATGTTACTTTCTTCGTCATGTAACTCATTGAAATACATATGAAGTCCCATGGCTATGGCAGCATTCACATCTCCCTCCACGTTGATATCCGTGTTCTCTTCATGTTTTCCGGCTTTTTTCAGTTTATTTTTAATATTCACCTCCAATATTTTCGGAATAGCCATGAAGATAGCTACCAATACGGTAAGAGATAAAAATACAACCAGGATACTCACGACAGAAATGGTGTATCCACCGGCTTCCGCAGCCAAATCCGGGGAAAGCATTATTAAACTTGTCATACTTTATTATTTTTACAAAGGTATATTACTGTGTTTCTTCGGCGGATTGACAACTTTTTTGGTTCTCAGGCTTTCAAAAGCGCGGATAACCCGGAAGCGGGTGTTGCGCGGTTCGATCACGTCATCGATATATCCGTAAGAAGCGGCCTGATAAGGATTGGCAAAAGCTTCGTCGTAAGCCTCTACTTTTTCCTGAATGAATTTTGCTTTTTCTTCATCGGACTTCAGAGCGGCAACTTCTTTACCGTACAATACTTCGATAGCGCCGGAAGCTCCCATCACGGCGATCTGAGCAGAAGGCCAGGCATAATTGGCATCTCCGCGCAATTGTTTACAAGACATCACGTCGTGGGCTCCTCCGTAAGATTTACGTAAGGTTACGGTTACTTTAGGCACAGTGGCTTCTCCGTAGGCAAATAAAAGTTTTGCTCCATGGATGATGATACCGCCGTATTCCTGACCGCTGCCCGGTAAGAATCCGGGTACGTCTACCAATGTCAGAATCGGAATGTTGAAACAGTCGCAGAAACGGACGAAACGGGCGGCTTTGCGGGAAGCCTGAATATCGAGAACTCCGGCCAGGAAATTCGGCTGGTTGGCGATTACGCCGACAGGCATACCGTCCATGCGGCAGAATCCCACGATGATGTTTTTGGCAAAGTTGCGGTGTACTTCCAGAAATTCTCCGTGGTCCACGATGGCTTCGATGACTTCCAGCATGTTGTAGGGTTGATTCGGATTGTCCGGAATCATCGAATTCAAATGATCCTCCAGCCGGTCGATCGGATCCGTACAATCTATAATCGGAGCGTCTTCCAGGTTGTTGGAAGGCAGATAAGAGAGAAGTTTCCGGATGATCAATATACCTTCTTCTTCGTTTTCTACTTTAAAATGAGCTACTCCCGATTTGGTGGAATGAATTCCGGCACCTCCCAAATCTTCGGTACTGATGTCTTCGCCGGTTACGGTTTTCACTACTTTCGGACCAGTTACAAACATATAGGAAGTTTCTTCCGTCATCAGGATAAAGTCGGTTAAGGCGGGAGAATATACGGCACCCCCTGCACAGGGACCGAAAATGGCTGAAATCTGGGGAATTACTCCGGAGGCCAAAATGTTACGTTCGAAAATTTCAGCATAACCCGCCAGAGAGGTAACCCCTTCCTGAATACGGGCGCCGCCGGAATCGTTCAAACCGATAACCGGAGCTCCGACTGTCATCGCTTTGTCCATTACTTTGCATATTTTCTGTGCCAGAGTTTCGGATAAAGCTCCGCCAAATACGGTAAAATCCTGGGCAAATACGAATACTAAACGACCGTCGATGGTTCCCTGTCCGGTAACGACACCGTCTCCGAGGAATTTCGTCTTTTCCATACCAAAATTGGTACAGCGGTGAGTTACAAACATATCAAATTCTTCGAAACTACCGTCGTCCAGCAGCATTTCAATACGTTCGCGAGCCGTTTGTTTCCCTTTTTTATGTTGGGAATCGATTCTTTTTTCACCGCCTCCTAATTTTGCTTCAACGCGAAGGTCAATCAGTTTTTTTACTTTATCTTGATTTGTCATCATATTATATATATATGTATAATTGAAAATTCAGGAATTATTTTTTACCACACAGTTCGGTCAATACCCGACAAGTGGATTTTGGATGAAGGAAGCCGATTTTCAACCCTTCGGCTCCACAGCGGGGTGCTTTATCGATTAACTGACATCCGGCTTCTGCAGCTTCGTTTAAGGCCTGAGCTACATCTTCTACGGCAAATGCCATGTGGTGCATGCCTCCTCCCGTTTTTTCTACGAATTTGCCGATAGGGCCTTCGGGATCCGTAGATTCTAATAATTCTATCTTGGTTTGTCCTACCTGAAAGAAAGCGGTTTTTACTTTCTGGTCGGCAACTTCTTCGATAGCATAACATTTTAATCCCAATACTTTTTCATAAAAAGGGATAGCTTCTTCGAGACTTTTGACAGCAATGCCAATGTGTTCGATATGAGTCGGTGTCATAACAATAAATTTTAAAAATTAGTAATTTATATTTTAACTTGTATATGGTATTTAAAAAATGATGTTTAAAAACATAGTTTTGCACATAATCCGGTCTCACAACGGAAACGTTTCCTTTGCAAATTTGCACCAAAAGTACTCATTGTTATTACGATTACCAAAAAAAAAGCTACAGATATTTTCGAAAATTTGCTTTTTTTCTTTCTTCTCTTTTCTTTGAACTTCCTCTCTGAAAAAAACGTATAAATCAGCAGAATAAATAAAATTAAGAGGTATGAGTAGACAAAGATTTGTTGTTTTTATTATTGCTATTATCGGATTAATAGCTACTTTTTTGCCCTGGTATCAAATCGGTACCTGGGGAAGTGTTTCCGGTTTATCTTCTTCGGGATGGTTTACCTTTATCATGTTTATTATCGTATTGTTTTTAGGGTTGAGGGGAGACCAGCGGGCCAATATGAGCAACCGGAATGTCTGGTTGCTGTCCATTTTCAGTATTGCGGCCTCTATTGTGGTCATCTGGCGGATGTTCGATATTTATTTTTCCCGGGATACGACCATTACTTTAGGCGGAAATATGGGAAATCTCACCGGAAACGAAGTGTTTATCCGCTATGGCGCCTGGCTGGTCGTTATTGCAGGAATCTGTATCCCTTTTGCGGCATTCTTGTTTAAAGGACGGAAAATAACGAAAAATTAATTATCTTTATCGCCGTTGTATAATCGAACGGCTATGTTTAAGATATTTATAGGTTTGTTATGTATTAGCGGTTTTGTCTCGGGGCAGACCAAACCGGATTCGGTCTGGATGAACCAGAAATTTTCCATGTTTATTCATTTCGGGCTTTATTCCGAATTGGGGGGAGTATGGGAAGGAAAACCCGTGACCAGCGGCTATAGTGAACAAATACAGTCTCATGGGGGAATTTTCAGTGATTGGTATGCGGAAGTGGCGAATCGGTTTAATCCGACGGCCTGGAATGCGGATTCTATTGTCGCTCTGGCACAAGCTGCCGGGATGAAATCCATCGTTTTTACCTCCAAACACCACGACGGTTTCTGCATGTATCATTCGAAATATACGGATTTTAATATTGTGGATGCGACCCCTTTCGGCCGGGATGTCATGCAGGAATTGGCGGATGCCTGCCGGAAACGGAATATGCGTTTCGGTGTCTATTATTCCTTGATCGACTGGCATTTCCCTCAGGCTTATCCCATTTCCAGTCATAATGCGGATCCTCTTACTCCGGAACATTACGATTATAATTTGAAACAGGTGGAAGAGATTATGACCGGGTACGGGGCTATTTCGGAAATCTGGTTTGATATGGGCTCCCTTACGCCGGAGCAAAGCCGGGGATTGTACGATCTGGTCAGCCGCTTGCAACCGAAATGCATGATTAGCGGACGTTTGGGGAATGATTGCAGCGATTTCAGCGTGTTAGGCGATAACGAGTATCCCGATTATAAAATCGGGGTTCCCTGGCAAACGGCTGCTTCATTTTTTGACGAAACCTGGGGATACCGGTCCTGGCAGAAACGGGGGGAAGTCCGTGATAAAGTGAATGAAAAACTCCTCAGTCTGGTCAGGGTGGTCAGTCATGGCGGAAATTATCTGTTGAATATAGGGCCGAAGGGGGACGGAAGCGTGGTTCCCTTTGAAAAGGAGGTTTTATTGAAAATGGGAAAATGGCTCGATCGCTATGGGGAAGCTATCTACGGGGCTGAAGCGAATCCGCTGGACCTTTCTTTCGATTGGGGGGAGATCACGGCCAAGGAAAATCGCTTATATTTGTTTGTTTCTCCGGAAACCCCGGCCCGGAGCCTTCGTTTGGAAGGCGTAAAGGGAAAAGTCAGCCAGGTGGAAACCCTGGAAGGAACCCCTCTGTCTTATGTTTTCAAAAAAGGAGCCTGGGAGATCGACTATATAACCGCAGGCCGAAAGCCCTGGGAAGTGATCCGGGTCACTTTCGAGAAGGATTTCAGAATCGATCCGGTACGGAGCCGGGTGAGGGGAAAGACGCTCACCCCCCGGAATGCGGAACCTTTATATGCTTATTCCAGTATAGATTACTATACGGGTTTTCAAAGTATAATCGCTTATACCTGGGGTTTTTCGGCTCCCCGGGGAAATTTCGAACCCTGGATCGATTATACGGATCAGGAAAAAGGAAAAAGGATCCGGCTGGAAATCGATGATCAACAGCAAGTGATTTCTTTGGAAGGAGACGAGGAAAGGAAATCTGCCTTGTTGGGAGAGTCCGATGTATACTGGGGGAAGGTCTTTTTAAAGAGATCGGGTAGTGTTTTCGGCAGGCGTCCGCAGGAGATAAAAGATATTCATCCGGAGGCTCCGGAAAGCGAATGGCGGGAATGGGCCGGTTTTAAAAGAGGAAAAGAAGTGAAATTGCCGGTGGGCGAACGAAGTTCGATCTTACTTTTACAGGAAATCGAAGCGAAAAAAGCCGGAGAGGTGTTGGTGGAACTGACCAGCGGGAACGGTATCCAGATTATTTTGAACGGGGACTATATTTCGGTTCATACTTCCCCGAAGGGGAAATGCTGTAACCGGGAAAGGGTCGTGTTGCCGTTGAAAAAAGGTAAAAATCAATTGTTATTGAAATTATACAACCGGTTTGAGAAAAAACTCTGCCTGGGTGTACGGCCTTTGCCGGAGGGGAAGATATACCGTTTAAAAGCCGGAAAGTTTATTTTACGTCCGGCGGATTGGCACCGGTGTATTCTGCGTCCGGCTGAGCCCGAGAGCAGGAACTCGGCGATACGCTTAAATAATATAAGGATAGGATGGAAATAGGAACACCAAACTGAGATTTAAAGATTATGTTTTTTTTAACTTTTTACATGGAATTTCATTTTTTATAGTTCCTATATTTGAAGGCGTGATTTATTAACAAAAACCGACAAATATGAAATACTGTCTTTTTATTGTTTCGTGGTGTCTTCTCTTTCAGATAACAGGAGTATGGGCACAGGAGAAAGGAGTTACCGGTCCTGCAGATCCGGAAAGTTGTACGAGTATAATGGTAGGGAAGCTGGCTTCTACGGACGGTTCCGTGATGACCTCCCACACTTGTGATGGTGGCTACCGGACCTGGGTGGAGATGGTGCCGGCTGCTGATCATAAAGCAGGAAGCATGCGACCGGTGTATTGGGGAAAAATGCATACCCAGACTTCGAAGGATATGTATAAAGTATCGAAAAAGGGAGAAATTCCTCAGGTAAAGCATACATATGCCTTTTTGAATACTTCTTATCCTTGTCTGAATGAAAAACAGCTGGCCATCGGAGAGACGACCATTACCGGACGCCGGGAATTGCATAACGATAAAGGGTTGTTTGTCATAGAGGAACTCCAGGCTATTGCTTTGGAACGTTGCTCGACAGCCCGGGAAGCAATCCGCGTCATGGGAGAATTGGCCGAAAAATACGGTTATGGAGATTGGGGGGAATGCCTGACGATAGCCGATCCGAAAGAGGTATGGCATTTTGAAATTACCGGTGCCGGTAAGGAGGAAGTAGGAGCTTTATGGGCTGCACAGCGGATTCCGGACGATCATGTAGGTATATCGGCTAATATTCCGAGAATTTCTACTATCGATTTTGAGGATAAAGATCATTTTATGACTTCTGCCAATTTGCGGGAAAAAGCTAAAAAATTAGGATTTTGGGACGGGAAGGAACCCTTTAAATTTTATAAGGTCATCAGTAAGGGAAAACCTTTCTCTATCCGGGAATTTTATGTGTTGAGTACTTTGGCGCCTTCTTTGAATCTTTCTTACGATGCGGAGGAATTGCCTTTTTCTGTGAAACCGGAACATAAGATATCGCCTCAGGAAGTGATGCGTTACTACCGGGAAACCTACGAAGGTACTCCCTGGGATATGACCAAAGGTTTGATGGTGACGAAAAAATTGAGAAATAGGGACGGATCGAGCCGGGATACGCTGGTGAAGAGTCCGGTTGCCCAGCCCTGGATGAGCAGTGATCTGATTACGTTGCTGAATACGTTGCGTCCTGATGTGATCAAAAGACAACGGACGGTTGCCGTTTCCTGGTGCGCGTATTCCCACATTATCCAGTGCCGGGATTGGTTACCGGATGAAATCGGTGCCGTAGCTTGGTTTTCTATGGATAATCCGGGGGAAAGTCCGAGGGTTCCGATTTTCTCGGGAATCACCCGTTTGCCGAAAAGCTTCGGTGTATGCGGACAGCTGAGCTACCGGGACGATGCCGCTTTGTGGACTTACCGGAGAACCAATCGTCTGGCTCAGGTAAACTGGGCGAAGGGAAGAGCTTTGATCGAACCGGCCGTACTGGCGTTTGAAAATAAGGCCCTGGCTGAAATGCCGGGTCTGGAAGCCCGGGTGAAACAATTGGTCAGTGAAGGGAAGCGGAAGGAGGCCCGGGCAGAAGTTACCCGGTATACGAACGATTTCGCCTATGCTACGCTTCGGCAGTGGGAAGAACTGGAGGCTCAGCTTTGGGAAATGTTCGGTAGAGGCTTTTAAGTCTATAATTTAAAATGTAAAGATATGTTTGAAGCAAGTGTTTACAAAAACAGAAGGGAAGGATTGAAGGAGAGAGTATGGGAAGGATTGGTTTTGATTTTAGGCAACGGAGAGTCTCCTGCCAATTATAAGGACAATACTTACAAATTCCGGCAGGATAGCTCTTTCCTTTATTTCTTCGGTTTGAACCTGCCCGGTTTTGCCGGGGTGGTGGATATAGATTCCGGTAAAGAATATCTTTTCGGCAATGATGTCGATATGGACGATATCATCTGGATGGGCCCCCAGCCTACGGTAAAAGAATTGGGAGCCCGGGTGGGCATTACCCGGACCAAGCCTTTCGCCAAATTGGCGGACATGTTGAAACAGGCTATTTCGGAAGGACGTAAAATCCATTTCCTGCCTCCTTATCGTTTCCGCAATATGCAATTGCTGGAAGATTTGCTGGGAATTCACCATTCGATGCTGAGGAATTATGCTTCCGAAGAATTGATCCGGGCTGTAGTGGCTTTGCGTTCTGTGAAAGAACCCGGGGAACTGGAAGAGATTACGAAAGCCTGCAATATCGGTTATGAAATGCATACCACAGCTATGCGGAATTGCCGTTCGGGCGTAAAAGAACAATATATCGCCGGCTTGATCGAGGGCATCGCAGCTTCTTACGGAAGCATGGTGTCTTTTCCGGTGATTCTTTCTCAGAACGGAGAGACTTTACACAATCACGATCACAGTCAGATTTTGCAGAAGGGACGGATGATGCTGACGGATGCGGGAGCGGAAAATAATATGAATTATTGTTCCGATTTTACCCGTACAGTGCCGGTAGACGGAAAGTTCGATGCCCGCCAGAAGGATATTTATACGATTGTCCTGAACTGCAATAACCGGGCTTTGGAACTTTCCCGTCCGGGAGTCACTTATCTGTCGGTACATCTGGATGTATGTAGGGTGCTGGCGCAGGGGCTGAAAGACCTGGGGCTGATGAAAGGGGACGTAGATGCTGCTGTCGCTGCGGGTGCTCACGCCCTCTTTATGCCGCACGGACTGGGACATATGATGGGATTGGATGTGCACGATATGGAAGACCTGGGACAAATCTATGTGGGGTATGACGAAGAGATCCGCCCCGTCAATCAGTTCGGGACTTCTTCCCTTCGCATGGGACGCAAACTACAACCGGGTTTTGTCGTGACCGACGAACCGGGATGTTATTTTATTCCGGCCCTGATCGATCAGTGGAGAGAAAAGGGATTGCACAAAGAATTCCTGAATTATGATAAAATCGAAACTTACAAAGATTTCGGCGGTATCCGGCTGGAGGACGATGTGCTGATTACGGAGGAGGGCTGCCGGGTGCTGGGTGATAAACGCACACCTATCACCGTGGAGGAAGTCGAAAACATAATGGGTTAGTCCTTTTTCAACTCTTGTAACGTCTAAAATCTGCAGGATTTCCGTGAGCCGGAAATTTTGCAGATTTATTATTTTGGGGAAATTTTAGCGGGCAGACCGTTTTTTGCTCCGGAGGCGCCGCCGTTCTGCGGCAGTTTGAAAATATTTACCTTAAAATTTCAACGGGAGAAAAAAATACATTAATTTAGGCGTTTGTTTAAGTTAGGAATACTAATAATAAAATTATAATATATGAAATTTGTCGTATCAAGTAATACTATGCTTATCCGTCTTCAAGCGGTGAGTAAGGTGATAGGCGGAAAGCCGGTACAGCCGATTCTGGATAATATTTTGTTGGTAGCGGGAAACGGGACTTTGTATGCTACGGCTTCGGATAAGGAAACCACGATGGAAGCCAAGATCGAACTGGAGAGTTTGGAAGAAGAAGGCCGGATGACGATACCCGCCAAGATATTGCTCGATATGTTGAAGGAATTTCCGGAGCAACCGCTGACTTTTGAGATTAACGAATCTACCGGAGAAGTGAGGATCATTTCGGAGAAAGGGGAATTTTCCGTAAGGGGGGAGAGTGCGGAAGATTATCCGATTCCTGCTGCGCCGGAGGGGGAAAGCACTGTTTTTGAGACGAAGTGCGGTTTGATGCTGGAAGGAATTGTTAAATCTATCTTCGCTACGGCCAATGATGATTTGCGCCCGGTTATGAATTGCATCTTGATCGAAATGAAGGAGGATAATTTTACCTTCGTCGCTTCGGATGCCCATAAACTGGTGAGGTATAAACGTTTTGACGCCCGGAGTGAAAACGGAGAGTATTCTTTGATTTTACCCAAGAAGCCGGCTTTGATGCTGAAAAATATTTTACCGAAAGACGACGGGGAACTGAAGATTTCGTTTAATGAAAAAATGGCGTGTTTCGTATTCGGTGATTATAAAATGACCTCTACTCTGGTGGAAGGACGTTTCCCGAATTATAATTCGGTAATTCCGCAGAATAACCCGAAGAAAATCATTATAGAGAAAAAGGAATTGTACAATTCTTTGAGAAGGGTGTCCGTGATGGCGAACCAGGCCAGCAACCTGGTTAAATTCGACCTGAGTGCGGGTAAGCTGACCATTTCCGCTCAGGATGTGGATTATTCCATGTCGGGACATGAAACCCTGAGTTGCCAGTATGAAGGAGAAGAGATGGCCATCGGTTTTAAATCTCCTTTTGTGTTGGAAATTCTCTCCAATATCGAATCGGAAAATGTGGTACTGGAACTTTCCGATCCGACGCGTCCCGGTTTGTTCCTGCCGTTTGAAAACGAAGACAAGGACGAAGATTTGTTGATGTTGCTGATGCCGATGATGGTCTAGCTATACAGTCTGTGCAGGTTAAAAGATGACGGTTTTGCGGTAATTTTTTAACCTGTTTTTTGTTTTCCGGGTAGCGGGCCCGTGTCCTGCCGCCTTCATCGTTGTATTATAGTTGCAAATGGATAGATAAAATGAAATTGAACTTAGCCAATCCCATTGTTTTTTTCGATCTGGAAACCACAGGGGTAAATATTGCCAAAGACCGTATTGTGGAAATTTCGGTTTTAAAAATACATCCTAACGGGAATGAAGAACAAAAAACGATACGGGTGAATCCGGAAATGCCGATTCCTAAAGAGGCTTCCGCCATACACGGAATCTATGACGAAGATGTGAAAGATTGCCCCATATTTAAGCATATAGCCAAAGAGCTGGCCCGTTATATTGAAGGGTGTGATTTGGGAGGGTATAATTCCAACCGTTTCGATATTCCTTTGTTAGCGGAAGAATTTTTACGGGCGGGGGTGGATTTCGACATGCGCAAAAGAAAATTTGTGGATGTACAGACGATCTTTCATAAAATGGAACAGCGTACGCTTTCGGCCGCTTACCGGTTTTATTGCGACAAATGCCTGGAAGATGCCCATACGGCTGCGGCCGATACGACGGCTACCTATGAAGTGCTGAAGGCGCAGTTGGACCGCTACGGGGAACAACTGGAAAATAATATCGAGTTTTTGAGCAAGTTTTCCGCCCAGAATAAAAATGTGGATTTCGCCGGCTTTATCGTTTATAACGATAAGGGGGAAGAGGTGTTCAATTTCGGGAAAAACAAAGGAATTCCCGTCGAAAAAGTGCTTCGGGAACAACCGGGCTATTTTGCCTGGATGCTGAACAGCGAATTTCCTTTGTATACGAAGAAGATTCTCACTGAAATAAAGTTACGCAGCAGCGGATTATTTAAATAATGACGGTTATTCCCGGGTCTTGATCCGGGAATATTTTTTTGCATGTTTCCCCATAGTCATTCCTATGTCTGCTGAATGATCCGGGCCCCTATACCGACTGTTTACGGAGGGGTTTTATTCGTTTCTCTCCCAGGATATTCTCTCGCTTAATTTTCGGTTTTTTGCAAGATTACGGCATAAAATAGTTATCTTTGTATGCCTATTTACATGAAATAAATTAGTATAAAACATGAGTATAGTTTTTTATCAGAAGGACGCTACGGTTTACGCCGTACAGTATCAGGCGTCCGAGAATCCTCTTGATGTCAGTAAGCTGGAATGGTTGTTCAGCGGAGCCGAACGGGTAAGAAGCGATTCGCTCGACGGTTATTTCACCGGGCCCCGTCGCGAAATGATTACTCCCTGGAGTACGAATGCCGTTGAAATCACTCAGAATATGGGAATCAGCGGCATTTTACGTATAGAGGAATTTATGCGTACCCCCGATGAAAAAGCGGCCTATGACCCGATGTTGCAGGCATTGTACAACGGATTAGACCAGCATACCTTTACGATAGACAGAAAGCCGGATCCGGTCGTGTATATCGAGGATATCCGTGCCTATAACCAACAGGAAGGGCTGGCTTTGAACCCCGACGAGATTGCCTATCTGGAAGGACTTGCCCGGAAATTAGGGCGGGCGTTGACGGACTCCGAAGTATTCGGATTTTCTCAGGTCAATTCCGAACATTGCCGGCATAAAATTTTCAACGGAACTTTCGTCATCGATGGAGAGGAAAAAGAAACTACACTGTTTCAACTGATTAAGAAGACTTCCCGGGAGAACCCGAATCGGATTGTTTCAGCTTATAAGGATAATTGCGCCTTTATAGAAGGGCCGAGGGCGGTACAATTTTCGCCCCGTACTCAGGATCAGCCGGATTTTTTCCAAACCCGGGAAATCGATACGGTGATTTCGCTGAAGGCGGAGACTCATAATTTTCCTACTACCGTGGAACCGTTCAACGGAGCGGCCACAGGGACAGGAGGAGAAATCCGGGATCGTATAGCCGGAGGACAAGCAGCGTTGCCGTTGGTCGGAACCGCTGTCTATATGACCTCCTATCCCCGCCTGGAGGCCGACCGGGAATGGGAAGAAAAGATCAATCCCCGGAAATGGTTGTATCAGACTCCCGAAGATATTTTGATCAAGGCATCGAACGGAGCTTCGGATTTCGGAAATAAGTTCGGTCAACCTTTGATTTGCGGTTCTTTGCTGACTTTTGAACACGAAGAAAACGGCCGCACTTACGGATACGATAAAGTGATTATGCAGGCCGGTGGGGTGGGATACGGAAACCGGGAACAAGCAATGAAACATACTCCGGAAGCCGGCGATAAAGTCGTGTTGCTGGGGGGAGACAATTACCGGATCGGCATGGGGGGCGGGGCCGTCTCCTCCGTGGACACCGGTGTGTATGCCGGAGCGATTGAATTGAATGCCGTACAACGTTCGAACCCGGAAATGCAGAAGCGGGTTTGTAACGCCATCCGGGCTATGGCTGAAAGCGAAGCGAATCCTGTTATCTCTATTCATGATCACGGGGCCGGCGGACATTTGAATTGCTTGTCTGAACTGGTGGAAGAAACAGGGGGTAAGATTCATATGGAGAAATTACCGGTCGGTGATCCCACTCTCTCGGCGAAGGAGATTGTAGGCAACGAATCTCAGGAGCGGATGGGTTTGGTGATGAAGGAGAAAGACGTTGCCACTTTGCAAAAAATATCCGAACGGGAACGGGCTCCGATGTATGTGATCGGAGAAACTACCGGGGATATGAAATTTACGTTTGAAAATGCTCTGACCGGTGAGAAACCGATAGACCTGGAATTAAAAGATATGTTCGGTAATCCTCCCCGGACCCTGATGGAAGACCGGACGGTCGGGGAAAGATATTCCGATCCGGAATATGTTGCGGATAAGCTGGAGGAATACATCGAGCAGGTATTGCAGATTGAAGCCGTAGCGGCGAAAGATTGGCTGACGAATAAAGTGGACCGTTCCGTAACGGGGCGTATTGCCCGGCAGCAATGCGTGGGGCCTTTGCAGTTGCCTTTGAGCGATGTGGCCGCTGTGATGATGGATTATGAGGGACATAAAGGGATCGCTACTTCTATCGGACACGCACCGGTAGCGGCGATGATCGATGCGCCGGCCGGTTCGCGCCTGGCGATTGCCGAAGCATTGACGAATTTGGTATGGGCGCCGATAGAAAAAGGTTTGAAAGGTGTTTCTTTGTCGGCAAACTGGATGTGGCCTTGCCGGAATCCGGGAGAAGACGCCCGTTTATATCAGGCCGTCCAGGCAGCCAGTGATTTCGCAATCGAATTGGGAATTAATATTCCCACGGGTAAGGATTCGCTTTCGATGACCCAGAAATACGGTGATAAAAAAGTATATGCGCCGGGAACCGTGATTATATCTACAGTGGGAGAAGTGAAGGACGTTCGTCGTATCGTGACTCCGCTCTTGAAAAATGATCCGGCTACGGAGATCGTGTATATAGACTTTTCCTTCGATAAGCTGAAATTGGGAGGTTCCAGTTTTGCTCAGGTTCTGAATAAAGTGGGGAAGGAAACTCCGGATATTAAAGACAGTCGTTATTTTGCAGAAGCGTTTACGGCCATTCAACGCCTGGTGGAAGAAGGATATATTCTGGCCGGACACGATATATCGGCCGGGGGGATGATTACCGCTTTGCTGGAGATGTGTTTCGCCGATAACCGCCTGGGCTTGAATGTAGATTTGTCATTCCTGGCGGAGAAAGATATTATTAAGATCTTGTTTGCCGAAAATCCGGGGGTATTGATCCAAATTCCCGACGGAGCGGCTCGAAAAGTGGCGGCTGAATTGGACGGAGCCGGTATTGCTTACGCTTTTATCGGCAAGCCGGGAAAGGCAGCTTGCTTACATATTAAAAAGGATGAGGCCAGTTGGACCTTGGATATTCCTTCCTTACGCGACCTTTGGTTTAAAACCTCTTATTTGCTGGACCGGCATCAGAGCGGAGAAGAGAAGGCTCTGGAAAGGTACGGCAGTTATAAACACAGCGAATTGAAATTCCAATTTCCGAAAAACTTTACGGGAAAACTGGCCGATCTGGGGCTTCAGCTTCACCGTACGGCTCCGTCGGGCATCCGGGCTGCCATCATACGGGAAAAAGGGTGTCAGTGTGACCGGGAGTCGGCTTGGGCTTTGCATTTGGCCGGGTTTGACGTAAAGGACGTACATATGACCGATTTGGTTTCGGGACGCGAGACGCTGGAAGATGTCCATATGATCGTTTTTGTGGGAGGATTTTCCAATTCCGATGTATTGGGGTCGGCGAGAGGCTGGGCCGGTGCGTTTAAATACAATGAAAAGGCCCGTCTGGCTTTGGAAAACTTCTATAAGCGGGAGGATACACTGAGTTTGGGGATTTGTAACGGGTGTCAGTTGATGGTGGAGTTGGGACTGATTTATCCCATGCATGACGAAATGCCGAAAATGCTGCATAACGATTCTCATAAATTCGAATCGGGTTTTGTAAATGTGACGATACAACCGAACGAATCGGTTATGTTTCGTACCATGGCCGGAGCCCGGCTGGGAGTGTGGATTGCTCATGGAGAAGGTAAGTTTTATTTGCCCTATGCCGAGAGTGAGTATGCCATACCTTTGAAATACAGCTATGATGTATATCCTGCCAATCCCAACGGCTCGCCCTTCGCTACGGCAGCCCTTGTCAGCAAAGACGGCCGTCATCTGGCCATGATGCCTCATCTGGAACGCTCGCTCTTCCCTTGGAATTGGGCTTATTATGCAGAAGAGCGGACCGGGGATGAAGTGAGTCCCTGGATCGAAGCGTTCGTCAATGCCCGGAAATGGATAGCGGAAAAAACCAGATAAGTCAGCGGGGGTTGGACACCCCGGAATAGGAGAAAGAAGTTTCTCCGTGTTACCTGAATACATCGGGCAGGCCGGAAAAAGAGAAATCGGAAATGACTCTGCTTCCGGCTTGTTTTTTTAGAGAAAGAGAGAGGTTATAAAACCGGGAAGTTTATTCTCCGCTTCTCTTTGATAATTGTGGAAAGGAAAGAATGATCCGGGAGATTTGCCGGGATCCCCAAGGATGTTCCTGCTTCCCGGATGGAACTTTTGAGGTGAAGAGGTTGCAAACGGCCGTTGAAGCTGCCGGGAAGAAATTTTAAACCGAGAGAAATGGAAAATATCGTATTTCGGAAAGCGCTAACCGAAGATTCGGAAGAAATCTGGAAAATCTTTTATACCCAACTGTTAATCAGTTGTAAATCAAACAATTACAGGATATGTGGTTTTAATTAAGAAACAAACAAGAAACAAAAATGCGAATTTAAGCGTTTCTCTATTTTTTTGCTTGCACTATGTTTCTTTCCTTTCATTTGCTTGTACTCGGAGTATTTTCCAAGCAATTTTTCGCTGTTCTCATTCCCTCTATTGAAGACTACGCTCCAACTTCGCATCGACAAATAGTTGCAGCCAAAAGAGAAGAAGCAAGGTCGATTTTTCTCACGTCGCAAAGGTAGTCATTTCTATAAATACATCGGCACATAGGCAGGCAAATATATCTGCCTATATTTAGTTTAATTTAGTTTAGCATATATATTAGGCTAATATGCCAAACTAAACTGGTTTTTCGAGCCTCTTGCGCATTGTCCTATTCTAAGCGTACAACCAAAAGAGAAGACAAGCCTCCTGCATATTTTCTCTTTTCGCTGCAACTCCCTTTTACGTCATACTCTTCTTTTGTCGGATCTCCCATGACGGGTGATTCTATATCCTTGCACATCGACTTTCGGTCTGTCTGATAAGAATTGTGTCGCAAAGGTATTCGTTATGTCTTTCTTGTATGCAAGGTCGTAGCCTGACGGTTCACGACAAAATCTCCACACTCCGCTTTGCAGAGGTAGTATTTGGTTGTGAAACCCTGCATAAAGAGCCATAACACCTTTTGAGGCGACATAATTCAATCAAGCCCGAAAGTAGTTGATGCTACCAGAGGGAAATAAAAAAACTCAAATTTTAAGATTATGGCTAATTATGCAACAAACCTTTTCTTCGCAAGCACGGAGAACGGACAAGACCTCGACAAGATAGAGGCTTTCTTGGACGAAACCTTTGCCGACTGCTTTATTGAGCGTATGGACGATACTCTGGAGGCGCAATTTTCTTCTCGCTGGGTTTACCCGGAGGAACTAATCGACAATTTGGTAGAATCACTGGAAGCTAAAAATGTAATTTACATTCGTGTACTGACACACGAACTCGAAGACGAGTACGTGAGCTTTCGGACATTCTCGCAGGGAACATGGAACATCAAGTTATAACCGTAAAAAGCATTGACTATGTACGAAGATGAAGAAATGAGCGATATAATCGGCTCGCCTTGTTCACTACTCAATCCATACAATGGCTACACGGAAGGAACAGTCGTCGGTGACTATGGAATCGAAATCGTAGTTCGCCTCGATAACGGCAAAGAGATCGTCGAATACCGTGATGAAGTGACTATTTATGATTAAAATATTGAAGCAATGGAACAGATAGCAATGAAATTCGTCCAATGGGACGTACCCGAATTAGATAAGCTGAAAGACAGCAAGGTTTACAGGTTACGAGAACTCTTGAACAACAGAGGTAAATTGAACCGTGAAGAAAAGAATTGGCTAACCCGAAACGTCAGGGAATGCTGCCATTTCAGGCGAGGCATCGCTTTGATGGGCTACTACTTTGATTTCTCGGATATTCTCAAACGGTACTTTGTCAAACAGTACGGGCAAATCTGTGAGTATTATGCCATAGACAAGACTGCTTTGCGCTCGACGCTATATGGCAGGATTGAAGACATAGTTGAAGTACAATAAACAGCAAGTATTATGAAAGTTACGATTGAACACATTTTTTGTCCTTATTGCGAAGAGGTTACGAACCTCTATTTCCGAATCATCAACACAATACTCTTTTCAAGCGACGAAGCGGAGTTGCGAACGAGTATGGAACGACTGAAAGAAAAGGCACAGCTTGACGAGTATTTCACATACGGCTACGGAGCACACCACCTATGGGTGTGCCAGCGTCGCCCAAGCGACAAGAATAAAATCTTCGACCATCGGGTAATTATGGCAGAATTTTAATTACACCAACAATACATATATTTCCCGTGCCGACGTGTCGGGCAGGCTGAAATAGAACCACCTATTTCAGCCCTTCCCCCCGATTTCCTTTTATATCTTTCTCTTTTGGCTGCGCCATATCCTTTTATAGAGACAACCATTCGCCCAAAGCGATCCGACGCTTTACGGATAAAGCAGGCTTCTGCCATTTTTCCCCTCTGCCTCTTTCCCTCATACCTCTGCCAGGTGTGGACATGACGGTCACCTCGATGGACGCCACACGCCTTTTCTGTCTACTCTTCCTGATGTTGCCCTCTGTGGCAAGATGTGGCAAGGTGCTCTTGGGCGGACAGTGTTTCGTTTATTGCAGCCTCGAACCAAGGCAGTCGATGCACCGCTCCGGTCTCCCCGTTATTCGCGGACTTCCTGCCGAAACGTATCGTACCCCTGTGCCGGTGGGCGAATGCCTCTTTTGCACTACTGAACCCGAAACTGCTTGCCTCTGCTCTTTTTCGGAATCGCTTCAATCGAAGTCGCCAATCATTTTCCGTTGCAAAGATAGTGTGCAGACGGGAACGACCCGGTCTTGACCAATGGCGTAGCTGCACCAATCTTCCTTTATCGAGCCTCGCGGTTTTGTCCTGCGGTCAAAAATAAAGCGTATTGGTGCGCTATCTTTTGGTGCATCCCTTTGACTGCACCTACTTTTTGCGGCATCGTAAAATTGATTTATTAACTTCAAAAGCAATTCACAATGAAAAAGATCGAGAACAATTTCACAGTAACCGGATTCGTAGGAAAAGACGCTGAGATCCGCCAATTCACCAACGCAAGTGTCGCACGTTTCCCTCTGGCAGTTAGCCGGCTGGAGAAGAACGGCGAGGAATCCGTCCGCGTCTCCGCCTTCATCAACTTCGAGGCATGGCGCAAAAACGAGAACGCCGGGTCGTTCGACCAGTTGACCAAGGGCACGATGCTCACCGTCGAGGGCTACTTCAAACCCGAAGAGTGGGCCGACAGGGACGGCGTGAAGCATAACCGCATCGTAATGGTTGCCGTCAAGTTCTACCTGACTGTCGAGAAGGACGAAGATACTGAAGAGTCGGCAAAGGCTACGAAAAAAGGCAAGAAGTAATCCCTGCCTTACCACGAACAAAGCGACCTTCGGGTCGCTTTTATTTTTATCATTGCCGAGCTGCTGCGTATCGTACTTTTATAGCCGGGTTACTACCACTTATATGGGCTATACATCCACTTTCCTTATACTCCTATTCCGCAAGCCCGGTTATTTTCTCTGCAAAGTTCGATTGCCGGTTGCCTGTCCTGTCAAGGATTGCTTGCGCTTGCTGCGGAAAATCTTCCTCTCCGACACATCGAAGAGCGTATTTCCCGCATCCTCCTTGACCGGACTGACCGTCAATCCTTGGGGCAGAAAAATAATCAGCCTTTCGATACAGGATGTATCAGAGGGAAAAACAAAAAACAATTCATCTTAAAATTTAAAGCGATATGACATTTAGAGAATTTATGGCAGAGAACGGTTACGAGTTGCAGACAACCTTTTGGAATGATTTTTCGATAGCGGACAAATTCGGCCTATCGGCTATTCAAGACACCTTCAACCGTGCTTTCGAGGAGTGGAAAGAGGACTACAAGTATCTTACGGAATTAATACTGGTACTCAATCACAAGATATGGCAATATCATAAAACAAGACCCGAATTTGCGACCCTGTATAATTCCCTTTGGGAACAGGCCGACCAGTATGCAGTCGAGAATCTGAAAGATGACGAGTTAAGCTATTTTTATGATGTAACGGATTGAACAGTTACAAGGTATGGAGAACATAGAGGGCCGGCTTTTGTCGGCTGCTCTTTGTGCCGATTCCTTTTTTAGAGTGTAACTCCTTTTATAATCCCATATCGCTCTTCTTCCTGTTCCTACTCCGCAAGCCCGGTTATTTTCTCTGCAAAGTTCGATTGCCGGTTGCCCGTCCTGTCAAGGATCGCTTGCGCTTGCTGCGGAAAATCTTCCTCTCCGACACATCGAAGAGCGTATTTCCCGCACCCTCCTTGACCGGACTGACCGCCAATCCTTGGGGCAGAAAAATAATCAGCCTTTCGATACAGGACGTATCAGAGGGAAAAACAAAAAACTTAATTGAAACGAAAATGAATATGAGTACGGTAAATCAAACAAACCCGAATGGCGGAATGACGGTAGATGAAGTAATCCAGCATGATTTAGAGTTCAGAAACATGTTACTGGGACGTTTACAGGCAGACTGCGAGTATTATCTTGGCTATGGAAATAGAAATCCCCGACGCCTGTGGGCAGGCTCTGAAGCAGAGCAAATCAAGTTTATGGTAAAACTTTATGATAGCTTCAAGGAAGATGAAAAACCTATGTGGCTGACAATGGAGAAGATTATGGAATACCGTAAGGAAATGGGGGTAACGAAAGAGTGATGACCTTGGAAACGCAAATACCGTAACTATCTTTCACGGATGCGTTGCGGTATTTGAAATCGAATGGTCGAAGCATACCGGAATCACCCTTTATATTTTCACTGGAATCTATTCTTTTATACCCAGCCGGTGCCTGCCATTTGCCGTACTCCATTTCCTTTTATACCTTCATGGCTATCCACATTTACCAATGCCTTTGACCCGCCTACTTATCATCCTTGAAGCTGCTTTTGCTGAATCCTCCGAACACGCCTTTCAGGAGCTTGCCGACAACCCAGAACACCAGCAATACGATTATAATATCTCCCATGTTCTTTCCTATTTTAATGTTTACACTTCATTTTTATATTACTCCCTGTTATTCCTCCCCGTCCTGTTTTCGCTTGACGCGCGGGCCGCTGGTTCTGCCGCGATTGAGCTGCACCCCGTATTTGTTGAGTATCCGAAATACCGAACTTTTGCTGTTGAAGCCGCTGGCCGCCCAAATGTCATCGAGTGAATGCCCGTTGTTATACATATCCACGATGGTTTTTTCCCGCTCGGTTTTGGACATGGCCTTCTTCGTCGCCAGCGGAGCTTTGATGTTCTGTTGCAGGCGCATGATATGATCGGATGATTTGCGTAGTACAGCCACCTCTTCCGGAAGTGCCCCGAACATCTCCAATACCTCGGCGACTGTCGTACCGGGAAACAGTCCGCCACGGGTATCAATCCTGTCGTGAATGGATATGATGCGTACAACTTTGATACGGCAGAGTTCGATAAACGCTGCCAACTCCCGCAAACCGCGCACGGCATTGCTGAACTTGGACACCACCAGTTCGTCGCCCCTTTCCAGATTTGCCATAAGCTGCTTCCATAATGGCCGGAGCGTCTCGTGTTCAACCGATTCCTCTATCACTTGTACACAGCCGTATTGCTGCATCCATTCCTTATCCGCGTCGAATGCATCATAGGAATTTGCCTTGAATATGTAACCTACTTTTGCCATATCATTACACACTATTGATGATAACAAGTGCAAATATAAGAGTTTTATTCGATATGAAATCATATTCTATCGAAAATTTAATCACATCTCTGTTTCAGCCTCTTTTTCTTTCACTTGTTTTCATTGATAATCATACTATTAAGTATGACATTAAAAAATGCACAAAATATGATTTCATGTGGATGAAGTCATGGAAATAATATATAGATTTGCGGCTATCAATATGAAAAATAAAATATGAAAAGTAGAAAATCATACTTAAATTCATTCTTGCTCCCGACCAAAATAGCTGCCGCTTCGATTGCCATCTTCGTGCTCACATCGTGCGGAGGAGGAAATGGCAAACCGTTGTCTGAAGCCAAGGACGATCCTGCCGGAGCATACCGGGAGTACCTGTTCGAAATACGAAAGCAAGACAACCTGTCTGTCGAAGATTTAACAGAGCATCTCAAACACTGGCAAACCGTTAGGGAATCTGTTTTCGCACGTTTACGGCGGGATTCTCTCGACCGGTTCCATTCCGACACCCGTATGAAGTGCGAACGACTGCACGATTCTATCCGCACCGAGTTCTCGCGTCTGGCATTATCGAAGTCGCGTACCTATCAAGAAGTATTGATACTCAAGGAACAGCTCTCATCTTATACCGAAGACAAGGAACTGCATCATGCTGCCGAAGAGTGCCGACCATTCTTCGCCTCATTGGATAACCGTCCGGCCTGCCGGGGCACCAAGCAGCAGATTCTTTATACATACCGTGCGTTGCTTGCCGAAACCATCCGCATCGGCATACACAACCATGAAGACCTGACGACGTTCATCGAGAAGGAGGATGCCGTTTTTCGAGCGTTCCTTACTCATTTGCACAATCTCGATGGTGAAAATACGGCGGACATCACACGCGATACGGAACGGTGCTGCTCGCAGGCCTTCCTCGCCGCCGAGCGTAAGGAGATTACCTATCAGGAAGCAATGATCTACCTGGCGATGCGCACCAACCGCAGGCTGATCCAAAATGTACAGACCTGCATCGACGACATTCGGTACAAACAGGTCAAGACACCGGCTCAGGCGCACACCTACATCTGGATGCTCCTCCAGCCCTATGCCTCTTTGGATGGATTCTGCATGGCATTGCTCTCTCCGGATGACAGGAAGCATCTTAACCGTATCGCGGCACAGACACCTGCTGCGTTCGAGGCTTTGAGTAAAATCCTGCAATCGAAAGACAGCCGGCTGGACGAACTGCCCGGAATGCTCATCGAAATCTTTATTCACACACTGTAATACAACATAAAAACGATATGATCATGTTACGACATTTCTTGGACGACTTTATGGCATTCGTCCCTTTACAACTGCCGCAGCTTCTCGATTTAACGACAATGGAGGAACCGCAGTTTTACGGCGACTACGTTCTGCTCACATTTCCTTTGCGCGACCCCTATGATTTGGAGGAAGTAATGGATATGTTCGAGGACGATATGGAGTTGATCACGCTCTACCACCACATCCCGTTGCAGTCGGAGAAGTTCGGGCATAGCACCTGCGCTTATTCCAACCCGGCTTTCGGCCAGATGTTCAAGATGAACGCCAAAACGGATACCGACGGCAAGGTAAGCAGCATCATCGCGACCGTTTACGATTCGTTGGAGCAGATGTACGGCGACTTGTGTCTCGACCTGAATCTCCATGCCAAAAGCGGCACGTTCAAGTACAAGAAAAACAAAGACGATATTCTCATGGATTTTCTGTAAAAGACTACGCTATGCGAAATCCGTTATACCGACAAATAATCTATTGCATCAACGCCTACCGGACATGGATAGAGGTTGCCGATGACAACCTTTATAAAGAGCATATCATTTCGAGAAGCGACCGCACCGACTACCTCGTTTCCCGCACGCTGGTATTGCGAGCTTTCAAAGCGAACGGCACATACGCCGAGGGAACCACATGGACGGTTCCCGAACACGCACTGGACAAGGCACTGGCTACCTATCGCAAAGAGGATCGCTCGTTCAAGCAGCGCATCACGAAAGCGGCCATGTATCTCACAGCCAATGATGCCGAAGTCATTATCCGGTTGGCGACCTACGACATTGTCCGCTTGGAACTCAGGGTGCCACCCATTCATGTACCCGAAAAACCATATTACCTATGATTTGGATTATCCTGCAACTCATCTTCTGCGCGATACCTTTCATAATATCGCTGACATTGTACAAGAGTAGACGCAGATTTATGGCAACCTTTTACGATGCCATGACACACAGCGCCAAAGCCCGTAAACTATATGTGCAGGTTGTCCTGATCCTGCTGCTGCTTTTCCACTACGTCTATACAAACGGACATACCGGCGAGTTCGGTGTCGTACTTTCCACCATCGTATGTGCCGTTATGTTCTCGTTCAAACGGGTGGACAGGTGGCTGCGCAGCCTGCTCGACCGGCCACGGGCGTTTGTCAAGCTCGCGCTGGCGGCATTGGTCATCGGTTTCCTGTCGCATCTGTACACGATGGCCGTTACCATTGCTTATCTTCTTTTGGCTGCCCTGTTCTATCCCTCTGTTCGGGTCATGACCGAATGGAATGATATGGATAAGATTGCCGGCTGGGTGAAGCACCCTGAAAGACTGGCCGAAAGTTATCACAGCGATCATCACGCAAAGTTGCCGCATGATGTGGACAGCGGCAGCCCGATATATTCTCACAATAATAAATCATCAAAAAAGAACGAAAATGAAAAATAATCAAGAGCAGCCTGCCATCATACTGGCAAATGCGGAAGTCTTCGACTACCTCAAAGAGAAAGTCGGCGAACGGAAGACGAGGACGGAAGCCTACTGCGACCTGTTGGACAAATCGCTGGCAGGCTTCGTTTCCCCTTTTTTAAGAAAACAGGACTATGAACTCCGGCCCTGCCAGTGCCATGTGACCATTTCCGACCTTGCGGCGGAGTGGCATTGGCATCGCGCTACTGTCCGCTCCTTTTTGGAGACGTTGGAGGCGTTCGGCCAGTTGAAGCGTATTAAACTCACGAAGAGTATCGTCATCACCATGCCCGTACAATCCGGCGAGTCGGCAGAACCTCGCAATGTACAGGAGAAATCAGACTTTGCCATGCAACTGCGGGTAGCATTGTCCGACTGGGTAATCGGCAAAATGACCTCGGCAGAGGTAGGCACTATGTGCGGACAACTCGTCCGTCAGACAATGGTCGGGATGACCGAATGCGGCAGCCGTCAATGTCCGGACAGTCGTTTCGACACAGCATCGGCGGACACCGGCAATAAAGAGACGGACATTCGCGAAACAGCCTTGGAGTGCATCGCTCGTGCCGCCATACAGCGCGTGTTGCGCAAGTCGAGGTTCGATGACAGCTCGCCGCTCGTGGAGTTCTTCCGTCTCGATCTCGGCGAAGAGTGGGCGGCATTCATGGAAACGTCCAAAGAACTTGCAGGGCTTATTCTCGATACCGAAGCGTGTGAGGCAACCGTTGACATGGACGAGGACAAAGAACGCCTCAAATCGCTTCGCAAACCCTTTCTATCGCTTTTGGCAAGAGCACAAGAGAAAGCGGATTAGCCCGGAGATATGAAACAAGATTGTATAACGACGAACAATCCGCCTCTATCCCGTGACAGGTATCCTGCCAGTTATAGGAGGCACACGGGCTTGCCCGTCTGCCACGAAACGAAGGGAAGGGGGAGCCTAATACCCCACCTGCCTTACGCCAGTGGGAGCGATGCCCATACAAGCAGCAAGCTGGGGCATGACGGATTGTCCGAAATAACACGAAAACAGTATGACAAATCAAAAACAGGTGCTCGATGTGCAGGTGTCGAAAGGCATCACCACCGCCCAAAGCAACGAACATCAGCGCAGACGCAGTGAAAAGGCAGAGAAATATGCCATGAGCAAGGGCTACTACGACCCCACGCGCAAACATCTGAACTTCGAGATTGCACCCGGAGGCAAGATACGCCCCATCGACACGAGCCGCAGCATCCCTGAACGGATGGCGGACATATTGAGCAGCCGCGGGATCAAAGACCCCAACGAGGGCTTGATCGAACCGAAGTTCCGCACGGTGGTAAACATCATCTTCGGCGGCTCACGGGAGCGGATGCAGGAACTTGCGTTCGGCTCGCAGAAAGTGGATTTTAAAGAAGGAGCGGACAATGCCCGCATCAAAAGAAAGAGCGAAATTGAACGGTGGGCAAAGGATGTGTATTCATTCGTGAGTGGCAAGTACGGCGAACAGAACATCGCTGCTTTCATTGTACATTTGGATGAGTTGAATCCGCACGTACACTGTACGCTTCTGCCAATCAAGGACGGCCGTTTTGCGTACAAGGAAATATTCGCCGGCAAGGACAAGTTCGAATACAGCGAACGGATGAAACAGCTACATACCGACTTCTTTGCCGAAGTTAATACGAAGTGGGGAATGTCGAGAGGTTCGAGCGTCTCGGAGACGGGCGCACGGCATCGGACTACAGAAGAGTATCGCCGTATGCTGTCGGAAGAGTGTACGACTATCGAGGAAAATATCGACCGCCATCAAAAGGTGTTGTCCGATCTTCAGGCGGACATCCGACTGGCAGAACGCAGGGTCAAAGGTCTTACGACAATGGTCGATAACCTTGAAAAGTCGAAAGCTGAAAAAGAGGCTCTTTTATCGGCAGCCGAAAGTGAACTCAAAGCGAATAAAGGCGACGCGGCAGAACTGGCCGTCCATATTAAAAGTCTTGAAAAAGAACTGCACAATATTGACAGGCAACTGGCAGACAAGCAGGAGAAATTACAAACGGCTGACCGGCAGCTCTCTGACCTCAAAGAGAATATGGATGCCATTCAGGAACGCACGGAAGAACTCAAAGGGGAAGCCTACAAATATTCCCACGATGTACATTCCAAAGTGGACAGCCTGCTCAAGGATGTCCTGCTGGAAAGTGTGGTCAGCGAGTACCGGAACACATCGGCGCAGTTGGACGTGTCGGAACGGCAGTTGTTCGACGGTACGCTGGTCCAATCCATATCGGAACAGGGCACGGAAGTGATGCACTGTGCAACGCTGCTGTTCCTCGGAATGGTAGACGATGCCACCACTTTTGCCGAAACACGCGGTGGAGGAGGTGGAGGAAGCGACCTGAAATGGGGGCGCGATGATGACGAGGACAACCGTGCGTGGGCACTCCGCTGCATGAGGATGGCGAGCCGCATGATGCGTCCGGCCATCGGCAAGAAATCCAAACGATAAGTGGCGGTGCGTTCCCACAACGAATCAAAAGTATAACGAATCAAATCATTGGAATATGACGAAACAAATCATCTTTTTCTTTGCTGTGTTCTGCTCATTGCAGGCACGGGCGAATGTACAACCTACACAGGGGGACACTGTACGATACACTTCCTTCTATGATGTCACGGAATTACTCCAGCCGATGCAACCCGCCTATCTCGACGGAGTGGTATTACCGATGTCTCAAAGCGGCAACTGGTTTGTCAGCATTGCCGGAGGTGCGACTGCTTTTCTCGGCAGTCCGCTCGGCTGCGAGGATCTATTCGGACGGTTGAAACCGTCGTACAGCCTTGCTGTCGGTAAGTGGTTCACGCCGTCTGTCGGCGCACGAATAAATTATAGCGGATTGCAGTTCAAAGACGCCCGACTATCCACACAGGACTACCACCACATCCATGCGGATCTGCTATGGAATGTTCTCGGCCGCAGGTATGCCCGGCAAGAGCGGGTACGCTGGGGCCTTGCGCCCTTTGCGGGTGTCGGCCTGCTGCATAATGCCACCAACGGGCGCAATCCCTTTGCCATCTCATATGGGTTACAGGGACAATACCGTATCTCGAAACGGGTAAGTGCCGTCCTGGAACTCTCCGGTACGACTACTTTTCAAGACTTCGACGGCTATGGCCACATGAACCGTCCCGGAGATAACCTGCTGTCATTGACCGCCGGATTCACGTTCCATATCGGAAAGGTCGGTTGGAAACGGGCAATAGATGTAACGCCTTACATCCGCCGGAACGAGCAGCTTGTAGATTATGCCAACTCCTTATCGGAAGAGAACCGACGCTATGCGGGGCTACACGATCAGGATCGGCGGACACTTGCCGAATTGAAGAAGATTCTGGAAATCGAGGGCTTGCTCGATGCCTATGACCATTTTTTAGCGGAGAACAACGACGGACGCACAGGCTATCCGGTAAACAATTACAGTGGACTGAACTCGCTGCGTGCAAGGTTGAAAAACAGGCATTGGAACGGGAAATCTCCTCTTGACACAACGGCTGTTCAATCCGGAGATGAAAGCCGGGCTTTTGAGCGTCAGGACGCCCACACTACGGATTCCACAACCTCCATCTACGCCGACGGCGAATGTATCGGTGCCCCCGTCTACTTCTTTTTCAGCCTCAATACAGTACGTCTGACGGATGTCTCGCAGAAGCTCAATCTCGACGAGTTGGCCCGTGTCGCAAATAAATACAGTTTGTCCGTAAGAGTTACGGGAGCCGCTGACAGTGCGACAGGTACATCCGGCATCAATGATTCTTTGAGCGTATCGAGAGCCGCTTTTATCGCCGCAGAGTTGGAGCGACGCGACATCCCTGCCGGGCGGATTACCAAAGTGAGCAGAGGCGGAATAGCCGACCACTATCCCGTCGAGGCCAACCGCCATACGAAAGTGGAACTGTTTTTCTCCGAAGCGAAATAGTTCCTTTATACAGACTATTATAGACAAGCAGAGTGCCGACCAGTAAGGTTCGACACTCTGCTTATTTATTTTTATACAGGCAAATATTCGTTTTTTCTTTTGTAGACTTACTCGTATATTATTATGTGCAGTTGCTCGTATTTGATGCAAATACACGGCACAATTCTGATTATATACTTCGTTATCCGTTTTTTATCTCTATTTTCCGCAACGAGGTCGATACATTTTTAATCGCTCCTGCTCCGGATATACCGTTATTTCACCATCGGCATTTCTTGCCGGTGAGATTTTCTATGCAAAGGTACAGCGTCCGGTCGGTCGCCAAGTACCGCTGCGCTAACTGCATTCGGGTTTTACAACAACCTTCCACAAATCATAGATTTGGGTATTCCGTAAAATCCGTCTGCTGTTTCCTTGTCTTATCCGACCTTTTCCCGCTGCTCGTCCTGCATAAAAATCAACCCCGACAAGAAGCCGAAAGGGCTTCAAGAAAAGGGAAATAAAACAAAGTTTAACAAATTAAATTTCACAGTTATGCACAGCAGAATTTTTCAAATTTCAACAACACGGGTAGACAAAGAGAACTACCTGAACGAGGACACACTCCAGCAGGGAGACGGTAGTTTTTACGACTATTGCGCGAAAATAGACGATGAAGAGCGCAAACAGGATATTGCCGATTTGGTCGAATATGCGCTACCCAAAGGAATGTTCGAGCTTACCTCCGACGATACCATCCGTTACAATGGCGGCATAGAGCAGTGGAAAGAGGAGTTTGTTGCTAACATACATAAGAAAGCGGAAGCCATCACCACCGAAAACATGCAGGAATACATGCCGATTTATAACCTCAAAGAGGCATTACAAAACCCGTTAAACACCGGTTATCACTTTTATCTGGACGGGGATGGTTGCCAGACTTTTGCCGAACCATCCTTTGCGTTTATGGAATTTATCTGTACTCTTGAGCCGGACACAACGCTCTACATCGGAGGAGTCATCGACTATCATTTCTAATGCCCCGACAGAATAGCAGACGACCACCCGCCACAAAAGCGGGTGGTTTTCTCTGCTCTGTTTCCCTTACGTTTACAGCCCGATTACTTTTATAGCTATGCTCTTCCGAGCCTCATAGCCGGTTTTACAACCCGTTTTATCCCTTCCGGATTCCTGATATAACGGTATAACACCTTTGTTGCCCCGACATACGCCGCAGGCTTGTTTTCGTGTGCAAAGGTACGGTGGACGAACGCCGCTCAAGTACCGCTTCGCTACCTTAAATGAAATTTGACGCAAACTTTCCGCAATCGCAGATTCCGGTATTTCATAAAATTTCATCATCGGTTCCTTGCTCGCCGTTCTTGCATCCCCCGTTTGGTATCGCACGTAAAAACAACCCCTTTGGGCGAAGTCGAAAGGCTTCAAAAAAAGGGAAATAAAAAACATTAAAAACAACGATACAATGAGAACAAAAACACTCTACAAGCGTGATGCGGCGAGAATCAACATTAGCCGTTTCCCCAACTTTCACAGAACGGGAAGTATCGCCGGAATGAAGAAACTTTATTATGGTAAAGACGCCCTGCTGGTACGTTGCGGCAGTTGGATTTACAATGTAACGAGTGAACCCGAAATTTATTACAATATAGCACATTAAGTTATGGAAAGAAGTTACAAAAAAGATTTTCAGCGTTGGAAAGTAGAACGCGAAACGGAAGGCAAGGTATTCTACAACAGCCTTTCAGAAGTAATTGACACGGACAATGATTTAGCCGTCGGTGATATGGTCACGTTCACGAATGATTACGGTGTGGTGTTCGGCCCCCGTGAAGTGTTGGCTTTTGACAAGCCCACGAGTACCGGCAGATGCGTGTATATCGACAGCGACGCTTATTGGTGTCCCAAACGCCCCAATCAATTAACACTCGTCAGGAAAGGAGGCGCCGAATGACGAAAACCGACAGCACAATTCTAAAACGACTTTGCGGCAACATCGCCGCAGGTCGTTTCGACTGGCGGAAATACTGCACGCCGCAACCTTACTTCGGTCGTGAAATCTGCGTTACTCCGCTGCATTGTTCCTACGGGCAGATAGGCTACACCGTACATTTCCCTTATTCCGGAATGCCGACAGTGGGGTACGATTGGGAAATGAACAAATTGACCATCGACGGAGTGAAGTGAAAGTGTTATTTACAAATTTAACGACAAATAATATGGCACAAAATTTTTATACCAAATGGCAATCTTCCATCCTTGCAGATGCAGGAGGCTATGTTTCAAGAGAATACCGCAACTTCCAAACGGCTTTGATTCGTGAAATATCCAACTATGCAAAAGCCGTTGATGCAATGGTGGTGTCCAACATAAAAGGACATTACGATACCTCCTGTTTTGTCGGGCGTAACGGCAAATTCGTTTACATCAGCCACACATCCGGTTTATCCCGAAGAGCCGACGGCGTAAGAATCGACCTTGAATCTTTTCTCATACGAACCGCCAAGCATGAAAAAGACTACACCGGTGGAAGCAATCACTACTGTCACCTATCGAAATTACAGTCGATGATTGACGAGTTATTGACCCGATAGCAAATAACCTGTACCGGCATTACAGAACCGGTACAGGTTATATAAACAATGTGGGTGTATTTACACAGAAGTTCGCCCCACACCTTTTTTATCGTCTCATACCGCCGCTATACTCCGCCTCTTGTAGTTCTGCCTGGTATTCCTCCATACCGTTCAGTTTTTCGTCTACCTCTTGCAGGTTGGCTTCCAACGACGCATTGTGGTCGTATGGGAAACAATGCTGTGCGATCATACCCGCATTGGTAGCCGGACCGACATCAAGCGTATCGGATTCCTTGTTATATCCGACATACAGGATATCGCCGCTCGGCATCTCGTATATTGGCATTTTCCGCTGTGCCAGATCAGAGAATTGCTCCGCAGCCATATCCTTGGCCACCCCTTTTATCGTCTCTCCGGCATTATCAACGCCATAACGCTTGATATGGTCGCGGATTTCCTGCTCCGTGAATTTCAACATTACCTCGTATGTTCCCCCGACGCTCCCGTTATACACCACGGCAAAATCCTTGTCCTCGATAAGGAGGTCATCACCCTTATTCTGTAAGGGAGAGGAGTAGGTGTACTTTTCGTTTATGCCGTTACCGTCATAATACTCCTTACCGAGTGTCAGAAGCCCTTCGTAATCGCCCTTGTCTTTGAGTTCATCGAATTGCCTTGTGTCATCCGAAGACTGGAGATAGGCTACGGAAGAATAAAACACCTTTTCCTCTGCGGCAGCCTCATTCTCCTGCTGTACATCGACGTTCCGTTCCAAGTCCTGTGCAATCTTATCTACTTTTTGCGTAATCAGCGAAGACGCTCTTTTCACATCCAACAGTGTAGTCTTTATGAATTGCGGCGACTCCTTTAACTCGTCAAGCCAACCTTTGAGATATGCGCAACTATCCTCCTTGATATGCTTCGTCATGCCGTAGCGTTGTGCAACCAACGCGCTGCCGAGTTCGGCCACCAGTTCCTCGCGGGCATACTCCGACGAGCCGAAAGCCGACGGCTTGAACCGGTCAAGCACATCCTTCGCGCCGGTCGAATGCGTCATTTCATGGAAAAGCGTCCCGTAGAACGCCTCCCCGGATTTGAACTGCCCCTTTTCCGGCACGACGATTTCATTCTTCGAGATCGAGTAGTATGCGCTATCCTGATGCAGCGGCTTGATCGGGCAAATCCATAGATTGTCCCGTATCATCGTATCGACGGGTGAGAAGCTGAAATGCTCCCCGTCCTCGATTTTCGGTCGTGCGTTCTCCTGCTCCAACTTTTCCCACAGTTCCGGACGCGCCTCCCGCAGATTGGTCTGCGCGACGTTGAACACCCGAAACACCTGTAATTTGGGATAGACGTTATACTGCTGCTTCTCGTCATCGGAGAGTTTCTTGTAGTCGTCGTACTTGATTTTCTCCTTCGTCTCCTTGTGTATGCACGTAAACGTGGTTAGCATCACCGGAAAGGATTTCTCGCCACGCAGCACGGAGACGCGCGGTAGTTCCTCTCCATTCTTGCCGGGCTTGTTAAGCCGTTGCACACAGTCGAACGTGCAGAAGCGTGGAATCTCGTACCCCTCTTTCTCGCAGTGCAAGAGCAACATAAAAGCATTCATGCCGTTGTACTCACGCCCCGACAGGTTGCGAGGCCATTGCAACGCGCCTTCGGTGAACCACGGTTTCTTCCAGTCCTTACGGATGCTCTCGATTTTCTCGATCATCATCTCGGCAAAAAGGTCAAGTGCCTTGTCCTCGCTGTTCGGCCCCTCGGCGTTCTTTTTCCTGTACCCAGCCATAACCGTTATTGATTATAGTTAGACGAATCCGTTTCACACAGCGCAAGTTCTTCCGCCTTGCAGGAGACATTCAGCTTCCCGTTGTGAGCCGAGAGGTTCATCTCGCCCTTGACATCCACCCTCACGCCCGGTTGCAACCACTCTTCGCGCTGTTTGCCGAAGCAGAAAAAGCGTACCCATTGATACTCGAAGCCGTCATTGACCTTTTCCGCACTGAACGCCGAGAACACCGTATAGGGCTGGTCTTTCTTATCCCTACGTTCTTCGATGTTCTGACCGACCTTTCCGCGAAATACCAGTTCTCCACTGACTGCATCGGCCGCATCCGCATCAGCCGTGCAAACTTCGCTGGCAAAGAAGTTGAAATAGAGCTTATCGCCCCGGCGTTTCAGGTACATCGTACCCGTGATCTCGACACGCGAGCCGTTCCGATATCCGGCGGCTTCTTCCGTACCGCCGTCCCGACTGACATCTATCTCTATGGGCTTACCCTGTCCGTCCGTGGTCGGAACCACCACCCGGAGCGGAAATGTCAGGAACGATTTTCCCTCCTTGTTCGTGCGTACCGACGCATCACGTCCGATAACGCCGCATACCGTAACATTACATTTAATCATTTGTCTTTTGTTTTTTATGATACATGATCATCCGACAAATGCGGGTTTTATTGATGTTGAATAGTGGAAGATGTTCCCTAATCAGGTGCGCGTATCATCGCCCAGACGAGCCATCCGGCGATGAACAGTTGCACGCCCATGATAACGAGCGTCGCCACCCAGCCCAGCAGCAGGTAGCAGAACAGGACGTGCAGTGCGAGGGAGGATAACCCCAACAGACATTTGCATAGCTCTATCATCACGCATTTTATCATATCGTCATGCCGTTATCTTTTCAGGTTCTCCGTCTGTCCTTGCCGCTCGGACATTCCCTGCTCGAAATTCTGCGACGCCGCCTCCGAGAGGATGACAGTGTTCAGCAGGCCGCTCACCCGCAACCGCTTGGCTTCCTCCGGAAGGGTGTTATTGTTGAGTGTAGCCGACAGGCGACTGAGTTCGGCGACGGTCAGTTCCCGTGATACCTGAAGACTTCCGTTGTCCGCCCGCAGGAGAGCCTTGCCGTTCTCTCCAATCGTGAGGTCGCAGGATTTCATGCCCGGCAGCAGCGATTTCAGATCAATGCGCCGGTTGTCCATCGCTTCCGATATGGCCGCTTTTTGTTCTTCCTCTTTCCGGTTGTCTATCTGTGCGGCCAAAAGCATCAGGGAGGTAAAGGCGGTTATCGCCATCTCCACGATCGGGTCATTACATCCCGACATCCCAACGCCGCTGTCCTCTGACGAAAGCAGTTTCTTCATCCAGCCGTCGGGCGAAAGGGGCTTTTCAGTCTTGATCTCTTCTGTTCCCTTATATTTGGCAAGCAAATCATTGCCATTGTGCAACACTTGCTGTTTGAGTTGACCCTTTTGGGCGATTTCGGCCAGATATGCCGCAGGATCTATATCACGACGTGTACCGTCGGCATAGATGTTCGCCATGCCGAAATGCAGATGCTCGCCGGTCGTTCGCGTACCCGTGTTGCCCGATGTGCCGAGCCGCTGCCCGGCCTGTACCGTATCACCGACCTTTACGGAGACCTCGCCGAGGTGCATATAGGTACACTGTACCTTACTGCCGTCCGCACGGGCGTATTCCACTGTCAGTGCCCTGCCGCCGGGCGTATTTCTGTTCTGGTTGACCGCCACGACTTTGCCGCCGTTCTCAGTGGCCAGTACCGCATCGCCGTTGCACCGGATGTCGAGGCCCTTGTGCATCTGCTGTTTCGTTTCGTCCATCGGGTCTTGACGCATACCGAACGCGGAGGTCACGAAAAGAAACTCCTTGCGCTCGACCGGGAACGAATAACCGGCTGCATTCGTCACGCCTTCAGATACGTGAAGCGGATTGCTCTCCACGCCGAACTGCCTGCCTTGCGCCGCCATCTCCTGCATCACCTGCCTGTCGTACTGCTGCAACCCGTTCTGCTCGATAATTCGTTGCAGGTTCTCGGCATACTTGCCGCCCGTGGCGTAACCCGCCTGCTCGATAGCTTTCGCCCAACCCTTGTAATCGTCGGGCGAAAGCGTGAAGCACAGGTCATAACGCCTGTTCTCCTTCAGAAAGCGGGAGTGATGCTCATACGAATCGCCCACGCTGTCATAACTGCAAAACTTTTCATCCGGCTTATCGTCGGTATATACTCCGTAGCGACCTCCCCCGGCAATCCACGCGGGCGTAGCCTTGATACCGAAATGGTTGTTCTCGCGTTGCGCCAGACGGCTCTGTCCGTTGCTGCTCTCCAAGATACCTTGCGCCAGCGTCACGGAGGCGGGAATGCCGTACCTGCGCATCTGCTCCATAGCGTACTCCGCATATTGCTGTGCATATTCCTGATTTTTGCTCATGGTCTCTCTCCTTATCTATGAATACCTTTGTGCGCCTCCTGCTCGGCCTCTTGTTTCTCTTGTGCAGGCAGGTCACAGATGGCAACGCGCTCGCCGGCCCGGACGAGCTTCGGCAGGTAGCTGTCAAGCTGACCGTTCGGAAACTCCAACAAGTCCGTAAATCCCTTTTCCTGAATCCCGGTGCGCTCTTTCAACGCAAGCCCCAATATTGCCGCACCACGCACGGCATCCTCATTGTAGAGCCGGTAACTGTCGCCGGCACGGATCAGTTGCAGTGCATCGGGATGTTTCTCTTTGAGCTTATCCCACAACTGCCGTTGCGGAGAGAGGCTCTCGTCGTTCTCGGTTTCCGCCTGACCTTGCGCCACCGCTTCGCCCTGCCGCTGTACGGTCTCCTTCTCCTGTTTCTCTCCGGCGTGTTCCTCCATCGGCTGTCCTTTACGCAACACATCAGCGAACAATGTCGCCGCCAAGTGGCGTTTGTAGTCGTCACGATCTTCCGCCACCCACATCCGCTGCCACTGCTGCGGCGTGATGCTCCGGGGCTGCATCTTCTGTCCGTCGATGGTCGCGGCGCATTGGATGCCGTCCTGCTTGGTCTTGAAGACCGAGACGCGCTGAATGCGGTTCAGGTCAACCTCCTGCGCCTCGCTGCTGAAAAGATCAATCTTCAGGTCGGGCTTTACTTCGGCCAGTGCGTAATACTTGTGCGCCAGTTCCATGCGTACCTTGTCGATGTTGTCCATCGCCTGCTTGAGCGTGGAGAAGAAGCGGTTCACATCCTCCTTGTCGGGATAGATGCTATACCCGCTCTTGTTTTCCGGCTTGATGTAGAGTGCCCAACGCTTCTTGTCGTCCTGAATCATCTGCACCTGGTCGAAGCCGACCTCATTCGCCCGCTTGACCGCAGAGGACACGTCCAGCGTGGAGAGCATCTCCATCGACCAGTTTTTCAGCCGGGCCAATGTCACCTGTTTCTCGGCGAAGTAACTGTCATCGTACCTGTACCCCAATGCGCCGTCGGTGTTGTAGAAGCGTACCTGCTCGATACCCTCTTTCTGCAATGCCCGTTCGATGCGTCCCTTGTTCATGCCCGGTATCTCGTTGTCGGTCTCCGTCGATGCTCCGGCCGGGAGTATCACATCCGCCGTTTTCGCTTCCCGATCGATGACCAGCACGATGCGTTTGTCTTCTTTGCTCGGATGTTGCCGGATTTCGTTCGCCACGAAGTAGTGCTTGGGCATCTGCTCCTGCATGGTCGTGGTCTCCTGCCGGTTGCGCAGGGTGGCGTATTCGATCTTCTCGCCCCGTTCCGCCTTGCCGATCACTTCGAGGGCGTTGTTCACATCGCTTTCGAGCGCATCTATCAGGCATGGGTTCTCTTTCAACTCCCGGCACCAGTATTCCACCGTTTCGAGGCTCGTGTCCGACAACCGTGCGGGCAGCCCCAGTTCCAACATCTTGATGCCCGACGCCAACTCCACAATGAGCCGTTCCTGTTTTACGGCGTCTTCGGAGGTAGCCATGCCATTCTTCATCACCATGCCTTCACGCGCCAACCGCTGCTGGTGTCCCGTAGCACTTACGATTTGCCGCAGGGCTTCCTGCACATAGTCGTGATAATGCTCGAACTCCCGCTGTCTCGGCATATAGACCGCATCCTTGTCCGTTTCGTAGTGAGGCATACCGCTGCCGTCTGCACGAACAGGCACAAGGTTATCCCGCATTTTCAGCAGGAAGTCGTTGAAGCGGATACGCAACCGGCGGTTGTCGCCCTCCGTGTAACCTCTCTCTTGGGCACCGCCGTCCTGCCTGACTGCCGTTTCGTAACCCTCCTTGTCCACGTAGGGTAGCGTCGTCTGGTCGATGTTAAAGAGCGTGCGGATCTCCCGGTTATGTACGCCCTTGTACATTTTCTGTTCCTCCTCATACAATTTCAGATAAGCGTCCCGGCTAATAATCTCCTCCGGGTTGTTGCGGTGGACATACTTGTTCCAGTTGTAGAAGAGGAACGGAACGCCCTGCTCGTGCTCCCTGACCGCCGCTCCCCGAACTTTCGCATCGGAGTAGAGCGTGAACAGGTTGGTCTTGCACCCGCTCTTGTCCGAGTGCAACGCCATGAACAGGGCATTGAATGCGCTGGCGGAGACACCCTGCGGATAGAGGCGCGGGTATCTCTTGCCCGATGCGTTGAGCCAGTGCCCTCCGGCGTTCGAGGCTTCGCGCAAAGCCGTCGAGAGCAGGGCGACCTGCTTCTCTTCGGCGATTTTTTCTCTTTGCGATTTTTCTTTCATATCATATATGTATATCTGGTTCAATGATCGAATTATTGAATCCCCCGCGTCCGGACGATTGTCTCCTGCTGTCCGTTGTCGTAGTTCTGCGAGGCTGCCTGACGGAGCTGGTCGCTCTTGGCAAGCACGGCATTGGCCAGCGTGTTCAGCGGCAACGCTCCGGCACGGTAGGCATCCGCAACGGCCGGCGAGAGCTGTATGGTGCAGGGCACACGGTCTACCGTGGCGATCAGCATACCGCCTTGCAGTACCGGATTCACGATGCGCGGATTAAGCGGCTCGTCGGGATAGCGTCTGTACTGCACATTTCCGCCGTCGGCAGTCCTATTCTTTACCTCTGTTTGCCCCCGTCCCAATGCTTCGTGCCCCGCCTTGTTCAGGAGATTCCCGCCGCCCAGACCGATAAGGAGCATTTTCAGCATCGGATTGCGCACGAACATCCCCGCCACGATACTCGCTATCGGCAGCAGGTTGTCCTTGATGCGCAGTGATTGCGTCTTTCCCGTAAACGCGCCCAGCAGAATATCAGGCAACATCGCCATTACATAACCGAGATTGCCGGCAATATCACCCATGCCCTCCAGCCCCAGCGCACCGAGTAAACCGCCCCAGCCGTTCGCGTTGTTCTGCGCAGTCTGTTCCCCGCGCGTTTCCTTTTCGGCAAAAGCGACCGGTTCCCGCACCTCTTTTTCTACTCTTTCCCTCTGTTCCGTTTCCGGCTGCACCTGTTCCGGCGTGACCGTCGCCGCCTCATTCTTTTTCATCCTATCTTGCAGGTAGGCTTCCTCCTGTCCGGGAGCCACGACCAGCGGCACATCCTTGTACCGCTCCGCCCGCTTCCGCTGCTCCCCGTCATATCTGTCCATCCACGACAAACCGTCGTTCCCGGCCTGCATCCACTCCGTGAAATCGGAACTCACGACAGGGATTTTATTTTTCAGTTGCTCGTTTGCCGTAGCCACGAGCGTGTTCTCTTTGGCAGGTATCGTGGTAGCCTCCCTGCGGAAATCGTCGAACACGTTTCCCTCGCTGCCGAAAACACCTTTGCTGATGCACTGCTCGACCGTGAGCGTATCAGGCTTCTCCGGTTCGAAATGGTCGGCAACCGCCGAAATGGCAACATCTGCGCCCACGAACCTGGCCAGCGTCGCCCACGAACCCACACCGCCCAGCATAACGGAATCTGCCGTCGCACCCAGCACCCATCCCGCACCTTTTTCCAACTTGCTCGGACGGTAGGCGGCTTCGCCCCGTGCCTCTATCTCCTCGGCCAGCGGCGAGCGGTTCAATGTCTGCGACAATCCGAGCAGGCTCGACTCACCCGCCTTGCGGATGATATAGTCTGCCGATGATTTGGGCATACGTTCCTTGACCAGCTTGTCAATCATCAGTTGTTCCACCCGGTAATCCACGAATGCGTAGGCGAGGTCGCCACCGAGTTGTTCCGAAAGCTCATCGTAACGCTCGCGCCCCACTTCCTGTACGACGGCATCGCGCCACTGTCCGGCCATATACGCGAGATCTTGCTGCATCGCCGCCGAGCCGGTGATCTCCGCTTTACACATCTCGATGTAGTCCTCCGTCGTCTTCGAGTTCCATTCTCCCGTGACCTTGAGCACCTGATAAGGATCACTCATGGGTTGTGCCGAAGACGCCATCACGCTGAGTATGCCACCCAGAGAAGTGGAATACTCCTTCATCTCTTCACCCTGCTTCTGTGTAAGGCAAGCCTGCGTCTTTGACATGACGGGTGCGATGTGGCAGCGGAAATAGTCGCTCATCAGGCGTTCCATCTCCGCAAACCGTCCGCTATGTTTGATTTCGTCCATATCTATATATTTATCTGTTTCAATAGTTGCTCTTTCGTCTGCTCGATGGCGTTGTGGTAGACCTCCATCTGTTTGGGAAAAAACGCTTCGAGCCACGCATCTTTTTCGATATTGCCGTGGATAAACCGTATCGCCTGTTCCCGTTCGATCTCAACAGACGCCTCGCCCTCCTCCCGGTTGTTGAACCATGCCTTCGTCCACCAGCGCACCCGCGCACGGTCGGGATAGACCGAAACAATTCTCGGTATATCGAAACTCTGTATGTCGATGTCCAATTCCGCCAACGGGTCGATGACACCGCCACAGGTCAGGGCTTCGTCATAAAGTTTTTTTTTACGTCGCCGCCCATCGTGGAGAGGTACACATCGTGCCGCAGGGCAAGGTAGTGCAGGAAATCCGCGATGAGCAGATTCTGAACCTTGCAGGCCAGCGGCATGGCTTTACGTCCCAAACCGAGCGGATTGGCCATGCTCGGCATATCCTCATAGAAATACTCCTTCATCGCACCCATCGTGAAGACGTGGCGGAGCGACTGCTCCGTGTGTTCGGGCAGTCTATACGCCCCGCACCGTAAATCCTCCATGTAGTGCGGCAGGAAACGGAGCATCAGCTCCTCGATCTCCCGTTTGTCCTTTTCGTAGTCGGTCTTCAATGTCATCTCCATATCGGGAAAAGCGACCGCCTCGCGTCCTTTGGCCTGACGTACCGCGCATATATTGCCATAGAGCATGGTGAGGAACTCCAGCGGATTCAGTTCCTCATCCTTGAAGCGTACCCCGATATGCAGCCGTTCGCCACTCAAAGCCACCGTCTGACCGGCCTTGACACGTTGCCCGAACTGGGCGAACACGTTCGACAGATGCCCGTATGTTACTTCGTACCCGCCGTAACGGATCGTCTGGCAGATACCGAGTGCAGGATCATTGCCCACGCCCGACACGATGCCACTGGCGACAGCCGACAGCATGTAGCACCGCACGTTAAAGTCGATGCCGTGATGAAAGAACTTTTCGCCCGTTGCCGGGTCTGTCTGCTCGCCATAGCCGAGCGACAGCTCCACGTCCTTGCCTTGCTGCTCTTCGAAAGGCATACAGTAGCCGCTCTCGGAGTGCAGGATCATTTCCTCTGTATATTTCATTTCATTACTTATTGATTCATGTTTCTATCTTCTCATCCCTCCGCTTTGGGTTTGTTCCTCGACAGGTGCGGCGGGAGTCTGCACCCTCGACACGCTCTCCGTGTTCGGTGTGCGGAAGATACCCGCGTTGTTACCGATAAGCATCATTCCCAGCAGTGCGCCGGCAATCTTACCCAGCCAGCCGAAGCGTCCGAATATGAGGAACGCTGCGGCAACCAGCCCCGCGATACTCAACCCCGACACGTTGCCTTGTCCGAGGTTGCGGAAGAAGTTGCCGAACATATCGGGAAGACCGCCACCGGAGGCTCCCCGTAGGAAGTTCGACACCCCGCCCAGCTTGGAATCTATACCTGTCACTGCGCCGCTTACCGCTTCGACGGCTTCCCCCGCCTTGTCTTTCAGTTCGCGCACGTCATCGGCCGTGCCTGCGATGGCATTCGTCACCGATTCGCCGACAACGGCATCGCTCACGATGCGCACCACGCTCTTGTCGGTGGTCAACTTCTCCCAACCCACATAACCGACCGCTCCGCCGAGGGTTGCCGTCTTGACTGCCTGCCCCGCGCCTCGTAGGGTCTGCGAGGGATGTAACACCGCGTTACCCATACTTTTGCCGGTAGCTGCCGTAGCCGTGCCGACACCTTTTGCAGCCTTACCGCCGTATTTCAATACTGTGCTCCAAAATCCCATATCTTTTCCGTTTTTTAAGGTCTTACATTTCTTCCGATCTGCCGCCAGCGTCGCTTGGCAGCTTCCACGATGTCGCGCTTGTCGGCGGCGGGGCGAGCACCCTCGTCGATCTCCCGCCAGATGTCGCCCATCGTGGTGTACTTTACCGCCTTGGTCAGCCGTTGCAACTTCTTGTTCATCATCTTGAGCTTCGGGCGGATGCCGAAGACAATCTCCATGCGCTCCTTTTCCGTCATCTTGTTCTCCGAGAGGCAAGCCGTGCGGATGTCGTTCACAATCTCCACGCTGCTGAGTATCAACTCCCGATAAATCCGGTTACGCTGCGCGGAAAGGGCTACGGCAAGCGCATTGGCCGAACTGCGGCTTACCTGCCGGGTAAAGTCGCCCATATTGTCCGTCAGTTTCGACACCTCGTAGTAGAAGCCGTAAATCTGTGCCGCATAGCAGACAATCGACCGGAAGGAGTCCAGATAATTGTTGAACTCTCGTTGCAGGTCGGTCGTGGCCTTTACTTCCTCTTTCGTCCACAGATGCCCCGTGGTCTGCATCAACATCACCTTCTCCTGATTCTTCAACTCCTTTTCCGCCTTTTCGGTATAAAGCAGGATCATCCCGGTCAGCACGGGATCGTTTTGCGCCCGCACCTCGCAGATACCGATGCACAATAGCAGTATGCCTATCCAAATCGTCCGTTTCATCGTCCACAGGGTTTTAACGGGTAAGGGCAGCCGCTCTGCGCCAATGCGACAGGGCCATGCGTGCCGCTTCGCCATTGTCGCGGTCGAGCATCCCGGCCGTTACGTTGTTCCACACATCGTTCAGCGTATAGTAGCGTATGCTCAGATACAGCAGGTGCAGCTTCCGGCTGAAAACGGATAGCCGGTCATTCAACGCCCACAGTGTCTTGCTGCGCTCCGCTCCCGTGAGCATATTCTCGTTTCCGCCCTTGGCTACGGCGTCGTTCAGAAGCGTGAAGACGGAGACCAGTTCCGTTGCCGTCTCGATATAGAGATTGTTCATGCTCATCCCGGCGACGATGCCCTGCGGGTTATTATTTACAGCCTTACCCAGTTTCCCCAACGTGAAGAAAATCCTTACCCCATCGTTGTAAAGATGCGTGCAGGCTTTCAGCGACGAAGCGTAGCCGCTTGCCGTTTTGAGGTAACTGTTGTACTGCTTCTCCCACTTGTGTATGCGGTTGAACTCGGCGGCGATGCTGTTTTGCAGAAGGGCCGTTTTCGTCTGCCCCTTGATTTGCTTCTCTATTTGTCCGTTTATCAGCTCGTTGCCCTCGGCCAACGCCGCCCATTCCAACGGGTTAGAGGAGGCGATCTGGGCTTCGGCCCACTGCGGCAGCAGGCTGACGAGAACCACAACCAAGCTCAAACTAATGATTCGTGATTTCATATATTCCCTTTTTTCGTTTATTGTATTCCACCCGCTCGCGGATAATCGCAACGATGTCATCGCTGCGCCTGATGCCGATAAGATCGAGGCGGGGTGTATTTCTGTCCATCGAAAAGATGCTTACCGTCTTCAGTCCGCAGAGCTGTTGCAGGAGACTTTGGTGCTCCTGAAAATCCACGATGCGGTACAGCTCCATATAGTCCACTTTGCGGCGGACGATTCCCTGTTCGCTGACAAGTTGCTCCGCACCGATACGGTAGCGCATCCGGCGCAGGTAGATGAAACGGTAGAGCAAGATCAGTGAGAGCAGCAGGGCGACCGGCACGGCAAGAGTTGTGAGCGGCAACCCCTCCATACCCCCGTACACCCATCCCGCGCAGCACAAAACAAGGGTGGGCAGCTCGTCGATGGCGAACTGCCCGGCGTGCGGTTGCAGCACGATACCCTGTATGTTTCTTAGGGTCTGTGGCGTCATCATCGGTGAAAGCGTGTTCGTTGTTCCTCTTCGGATTCCTCCTCTCTGACCGGCGTTTCATCGACGGATTCTTCCTGCTTCCGCTCTGCCAGCAGTTGCTCGTTCCAGTCCTTGCTGGGATGCGCAGGCATCTCCCGGACAAAGGAGGCGTCATTCGTCTTGTCCAGACCGAGGAACTCCCGCAACCCTCCGCGAAACTCCCTGTAATGTCCGTTCATAATATCCACCTGATCCTGTATATCGTCCGGATGGCACAGGCCGCTCGAACGCATCGACATGGCTTCTTCCCATGCGGCTTCGTATTTTCCGTAGCTCGACTGCAAAGCCTTGGGAAGTAGGAAGATGTCCCCGCTGTCGAGATTTTCGCCGTCGGGAACGGAATCGAGGTAAGGCTTCCGTTCGGGTGTCATCTCGATGGTGGAGCGTACCGCACGGTACAGCTCCTTTTGCAGGTTCTTGGCAAACTCGATTCCTGCCAGATCCGTGTCGAAGCAGATATGCTGTCTGGCCGGGAGGGTAAGCGCAAGCAGACCCCGCATCTGCCTCTCGGTGGGAGTGCCGCCCGTCGAAACAAAGACCGCCTTGCGCAACTCCTTGTTCTCCGCTTGACGAAGCTGGTAATAAGCCATTGCGTCGTAGGCGCTCTCGAACCAGTAGATATGCTTGGCTGCCGACAGGGGTGTCCGGGCAGGACTGGCAATCCACAGCCCCTCGCTCGAATTGCTTCCCTCGGCCTTGCCTTTATAACTGCCGCTGCCGTCCATGCGGGGACGACCGCGCTCCTCCAGGCCGACGACCTGCTCCGTATCTTTGGGCAGGGTCAGCGGAAAGGCGAGGTTCGTATATTTCAAACCGTCCTTACGATGTTTCGTCGCCAGACAGAAATTCCGGTGAAAGGCGTACTGCGTATAGAGGTCGATGCCGCGTTGCTTGAAGAAAGGATAGAACTTCTTCTGCGTCGCCCGATCCTGCGGATTGAACTTGTGCAGGTCATATTCCGTCCTATCGAACGGCTTCACATCCCGCTTGGGTTGGATGATCCTCGTCTCCCGTTCCTCAATGGGATGGTTTAACAGCCGATTGCAAACAAGATTGACAAGCCGGTCGGGGGAGATGCCGGCCCGGTATTCCGCAAAAAACTGCGGATGCTCTTTGATGAACGAAATGATGTTGTACACTTTCTGCTGCTGCGCCCGGAAGCAGCACTTTCCCTGCTGCGTGACGATAAACTTGTCGCCTCGAATGCGCCGACCCTCGCTGTCCAGACGGACGTAGGAGGGATAGCGCAGGCCGTCATGCCGGTTCAGGTGGTAGCCCGCGTCGATAAGCACATCCTGAATGTTCAGCCTTTGCAGAAAGTCGTCGTATGTCAGTTCTCCTTTTCTCATAGGTTTACCTCCCCATTCTCATGTCGTTAATCTCTCGGTTCATCTCCGCCTCGAAGTTGCGTATGGCAACATCCCTCGGCGTATCCACGCCGGGCTTGAAGTACGGATGCGGAGACCCGTCGAAACGCTCGCCGTAGAACTCCGGGGCATGGTGGTGATGATGTAAGCCGTGCGCAACATCCGCCGCGACCACCGTACCGGCGGTAAGGGCGGCGAAGATCTTCACGCCGAGGCCCGTGTGCGCCTCCGGACGTGTTTTCATGTCTACCTCGCTGAAAATCTTGGAAAAGAGCTTCATGCGGTGGTAGTCATCGACAGCGAGGAACTTGTCGTAATCTTTTTGGGTAATCTCGTGGCTGATAACCTGTCCGTCGATTACGGCGGTCATCTTGTACTTTCCCTCTGTTTGTGCCGGTTGCACGGCTATCTCGCTCACCTCGACCTCCCGTCCGTGCGTCTCCTCCCGATACCAGCCCTTGCGCTCGTTGAGCACTTGCAGGTCACGACCGTCCACGACCGCACCGATACTGCCCTGTATGGATTCTTGTTGCAGAGAGGCTTCCAATGGCATGAATACTTGTTCCTGCCGTTGCCGCTCTTCCAACTCTTGCTGCACTTCGGGATGCAGGCCGATGGCGATGCGCTGCTTGCTGTCGAGGGCTTCCGTCGTTACCTTGTCGGCAAAGTCCGATCCGATGATGCGGTTCAACAGTTCCAGACGCTTCTCGACAGGCTGCTCCTCGATCGGAGCGTCGACCAGCGTCCTTACTTCTTCTTCCGTCAGGTCATAGACCATATCGGCGGTGACATTCTCCGACTGCACGGTCAGCGTCCGTGCCTCGACATCCACGATCAGGCCGTGAGAGGCAAGACATTCCCGCCATTTCTCGTTGGAGAAATAGACCGGCGAAGTGATCAACTCCTTGTACGGGCGTGCCGGTTCCTGACTGCGCGGACGGCTGACCAGCGGCGTAACGACCGCCTGCAAATCTTGTAAGACATCCCGCTGTGGCACGGGCTGCGCCGGCTGTCCACCCTTATAGTAGAAGCCGTAGCCGCCCGATTGCAGCTCGCCGGGCTTCATGCGTCCGTCCGGCCGTTCGGGGACGATAGACGGTCCCGGATAAAAAAGCTGCCCGCCGACCCGTCGCAGGTGGAAGCCCCACTGGTTACGTGGTGTCCAGCCAAGGAACGGCGGAGGCATACCTATCCGCCCCACACGTCCGTATTCGCCGATACCGATACGGTAGCCGTGCAGCCCCATAGCCACACGCCCGTTGGCATTACGGGCATGGACAAAGTTCTTGGGCAGGTAGAAATCCTTTGCCACAATGCTCGTAAGCACGTTGTAGGCTTTCTTGTTGGCCGTATTCGTTCCCCAGTCCGTGAGTGCCAACATCTGCCGCTCGGTAATCGGATAGGTCAGCAGCGGCGAGTCGTGTCCTTGCACGAGCAGCCGGTAGCCACCTCCGTCGAGCACGACATGGGCTTGAAGCCCGTTACGCAACAACATATTGCGCATTTCGGGCTGCAAGTCCATCTGTCGGGGATTGGTATTCGTTCGTATTGCCATAGTCTGATCTTATGATTGTCGTCCGTTACGCGTCGCCTGCTTCCATTGCCGCCTCCAGTTGCTCATCCTTGCGGTGGACGAACTCGGCGGCAGAGGCGTTGTCGACGGCGAGGCTGTGTTCCTCGCAGTAGCGGACGTATTCCTCCTGCCACTCGGCAGAGAAGTGATTGACGTAATCGAGCCAGCCGTATTCGCCGCTCTCCATCTTCTCGATAAGTACCTCTTCAGGATAATATTCGTTTTGTGCCATACTCATGCGGATTGAATGGTTTTACTTATGAAGGGCCGCCGCACGATTGCGCTCGCCGCTCTTCTTCTGTTCGTTCCACAACTCTTCGGTGTACTCCTCCTCCGGAACGTAGTCGAGGTTCCCGTCATCGCCCATCATCCAGCAGCCATAGCAACCGAAAGTGTACTTGTCCCACTCGCGCTTGGACTGCTCGCGCCATTGCTGCCCGTCGCCCGAACAGAAGCGGATGCCGGTTTTGGCGTGCAGGTCGATGCCCACCGTCACGGGTTCGTTATCCACGACCAGGGTCAGCGGTTCACCGTGCTGCATCCCGTTGACCTCCATCGCGCCGAGGTGCAGCTCCTCGGCCAGCACTTGCAGGTTGCGCCCGATAATGGGTGTGGGAACATACATCACCTGCTTCGTACCTTCGTCTATCTGCAAGAAAGCCTTGCTGTGCCGCCCGTCCGCCATCTCCACGTCCGCGATGATCGCCTTGCCGTCAAGCAACTGTTTCTGTTGCGCTTCGTCGTAGCGTTCCAGCGGCGAGGATTTCAGTGCGGGATAGAAGACCACATCTACTTGGCCGTTATCCATGCGGATAAAGGCAAAGCGGGTGCGGCTCTCGATCACTTCTCCGTTCTCGTCGGTAACGCGAACGGGAAGCACGGGCGAGTACCTCCCTTGGCCGATGTCTTCCAGAACGCGCATAGGCAAGTCCTCGATCATCTCTTGTGTCAGCCCGAAGCGGGCAAGTGTCGGATAGGGCAGTTCTTCCAATACAAATCGTTCTTGTTTCATATTCTATTTTATATTAAGATTTATACTCGGCAAATATAGAACGATTTTATTTGGATAAGCAAAAATACTCTTATATAAACGATTATAATACACTATTTTTATGATTAGAATATGATTATAGAATAAATATCATATTCTAAATAGTTAAATAACCATATTCATAGGTGAAAAGAACGCTACTTTGATGCGTCATAAAAAGAGCTTGCTAATTTTGCCGCATGAAAAAAATGCTTCTGATGATGATGTCGGGTATTTCGCTCTCCGCAATGCCCGCTCAAGCGCAATTCAACACCGTGGCCGCAATACCTGACCGGTACAAGGTGGAAGTTTTGCGCACGGGCACGGACGTAGCGAAGCCGACGCCCGAAAGCGCGGCTCCCGTACAAGGTGCGTCGACGGACATACTTGCGTCTGCGTCACCTGTGGATGTTCGTAAAAAAAAGTGGATTGACCGTTACCTCGGCGTATGCTACCCGCTGCGGAACATCCGGGTTACTTCGCCCTACGGCTACCGGAAAGACCCGTTTACCGGGAAGAAAAAGTTTCATGGCGGCTTGGATCTGCACGCACGGAGCGAGGAAGTGCTGGCCATGATGGAGGGTGTTGTCGTCAAGGTGGGGCAGGACAAGACCTCCGGCAAGTACGTGACCCTGCGGCATGACAGCTATACCGTCAGCTATTGCCACCTCTCGCGTATCCTCGCCGTCAAAGGTGCGGCAGTTCGTCCGCGCGATGTGGTCGGCATTACCGGTTCGACAGGGCGCGGCACCGGCGAACACCTGCATATCTCCTGCAAACTCGACGGCAAGAGTGTCGATCCGTCGATACTATTAGACTACATCCAATCCACGCAGCAGGAATGCGTGGCGGCATTGGCAGAGCTATGATATATTAGGTCGCCCAAGGGTTATTTATTTGTGTTTGTCTTGTCGCTGACTTGGGAGTTAAAACCGTTCAGACTATTTTGCCGTCCCTCTGATTGCACTTACAATGTGGCTTCCCCATACATGCGCCTTAATCAGAAACAAAGGCGGCATCGTAACGGTCTTGCCATAGAAGATGGCCGCTACCACCTTGCCGCCGCACCGTTCTATCTCCTCCTTGTAGTCGGCCACGCTCTGTCCGGTCGTCAGCACATCGTCGATGATGATAATCTCTTTCCCCTTAATATTTCCCATGATACTGTAATTCCGTTCGAGTATGCGGTTCTCTCCGCCCTTGGCTTCATGCAGACTCTCGCGCGGCTCGGACACATCCACATCGTACAGCCCCGATGTCAGCTCCGGCCGGTGCTTGCCGATATACCAGTCGAGACGTTTGAACCGCTGTTCATATTTTATCCAGTTACTGCACGGCATAAACATGATATGGTAAGACTTTCTCTCCGTCTGTAAAGCAGCCATGCACGCCTTGAAAAACTCGATGCCATGTATCTCTCCTTGCTTGAACTGATAAATAGAGCGACAGAACGCCCGCTGTTCATCGTCGAGCAGATCTTTGTACCGGGATGGGTAGTAATGTCCGTAAAAGGTCATCCGGATGCCGTGAGACTTGAAGGGCTTGAGTGGGAGGCGATCCTCGAACAGGTCTGGACGGGCAAGGCAGAACATCCGGCAGGCATCCCGGTGACCGGCCAGCACAGCCATGCGGCAATAACGGTCGCGCTGTTCGTCATTACCAGCCGTTCGTGCAGCAGCAAACGCCGCTTCTGCGGTTTTCCGTCTCCAGAAGCCGATGACATACAGCAATCCTCCGGCGAGGCAGAGCAGGATCAGGCGCAGAATATTCGCTTCCACTGTATTTCGGATTGAATGAAACGCCGACCTGCGTGCTTCCGCCTATCGGCAACTGAAAGCCTTTCTCTTTCAATATCTTGCGAAGCCACATTCATACTCGTTTTGTCGCCAAAAAGATGTTTTTTGGCGACAGAAAAGATAGTCTCATGTAGATATATTTCACACATATTGCACGCATCAATACTTATCTTGTTACTCCATTAACAGCTCTATCTTCCTCGCTATTTCTTCGGAAGAGGGTAGCAGTTCTTTATAGGCTTCAGGCAGCTCTGCCGAAAGACTATAGGTTGCCACCCCAATAGGCATGTTGGAACTTTTTAAGGCATACTCCACGATCATACGACTTTTGGACTTGCAGATGATGATACCGATGGCCGGATTTTCGTGGGGAAGTTTTACGGTGTCATTCAGCACGTTCAAGTAAAATTCCATTTTACCTTTATATTCCGGTTGGAACTCGCCGATTTTTAATTCCAAAGCTATCATGGCTTGTAAACGTCTGCTATACAGTAATAAATCTATAAAATATTCCCTTCCGTCCACTTCCAGCCGATACTGATTACCAATGAAAGAGAAATCCGGGCCGAACTCCATAAGAAATGCCCGGATATTCTTTATAATAGCCTCCTCCAAATCATATTCCGAAAGAACTACTGCAAGCCCAAGAAGGTAAAACGTCTATTCGTCTTTCAATGCAACTATGGCCTGGTTCTTTATTTTCTCCGGCAAGGTAATGTCAAAATTACTTTGGCCGAGCAAATAGTTTTCGTATGTTTTTACTTCTATCTTGTTGATAAGAACATCTTTCGTCCAGCCGTATTTCTTTGTTGCCAGTATATAAAATTGCCGTTGCTGTGTCTCTTTGCACTTGGTAAGGATAACGATATGTTTTGACCAGCTAATTTCTGCAACTAATGGTTGCAGAATTTCATTCGACTGGTATTCAGCATAAAAGCGAGCCATATCCCACATATTGCGAACACCAAAACCTTGTATTCCCGGAAACTCCTTTTGTATGTCTCGTGAAAGGTTCTCCACGACGGATTTTCCCCAACCCAATGCCGTTTGCTGTTCGGTAATGCGCTTGCCGATTTCCCAATACAACGCTATCATTTCACGGTTCACCGCTTTTAATGCTTCATACTGGGCCGACCGGATTCGGGCTGTTATCTCATCTTTGAAGTTGAGATATTCCGGGGATATGATGGAATTGTTCTTTGTTGCCATACTTCGTTTTATGAAAACCGTCCGCAAAGTTATGTTTTTCTTTTGATTAAGTCGCTATTCTTGTATTTACTCTTATCTTTTTTTGTAATTCGGCTGCTGATAGTTTTATTCCGAAGTTGGATATTCCGAAGTTGGAATGCTACTGCTTTTTCGCTCACTTTTTGATTAATACTGCCAAACTCTAACCGAAAATTATGTCACCGGGTGACTGAGTTTTCGATTAGGGTATTGTCGGGGTGAGGTCTCCATTTCAACCCCGAATCCCTTTTGTAAAGCTCGTTTTTCTCCTCTCATAACCTGATACTCCTCCTTAAACAGAACGGACAGTTTGCCTCAAGAGACTTTGCGCACTTTGTGTAACACGTTACATAAAGTACGCAAAGCCACTTTTGCAAAGGACGGACACGGACAGACTTGAAATTACGGACGGCGATATAGAATATTGCCGTCCGCAGTTCCAAGACAGTCCGCCTGGAAGTCCGTCCGGGCTGTCCGCTCCACTGTTTTACGTATTTTCTATCCTTTTATATCATTCTCCTTGCCGTTTGTAAGCCGGCTATGATCTTTCCTCTTCTATTTGCATCTATTACCGCTATCCCGGATTCATTCCCTGCCGTTCCCGTTTGGTTTTATCAGATGCAAAGGTTTGCTGTCGCGCTTGATACGACAGCTTGAAGTGTATTTCCTGCAAATTCTTCCTTTCTGCGCAAGAGTAATTGGCAGGAAAAGCCGTCGTATAAAGCTGTACCGACAGCCGTGTACCGCATCCATAAAACCCCAAAGCGGTTCAGACAGAAAAAGAACCGAACAAAGGGAAATAAAATAAAGACAATTTAGGTAATGGCAGGACTAACCACCTTGCCGCAAAACATTTACAATTATGTTATACGTTCACACCATCGGCAGAATCGGTAAAGATTGCCAAGTTATCACAGGAGCACACGGCTCATTCATCGCTTTTGATATTGCAGTAGATGATTATTCACACGGGAACAGCGTTACCACATGGGTAAGGGTACGGAGCAAGAAAGAGAACCATGTACGCTTGTCCGAATACCTTACCAAAGGACGGTTGCTACTTATTGAGGGAACGCTCTCGGCTTCACTATGGAAGGACAAGAATGAAGACTACCAAGTCCAGCTCTCCATTACAGCGGATGCGTTGCAGTTCATCAATACCGGAAAACGGGAAGGTGCGGCTTCCGAAGCAGGCAATCCGGCGGATGCAGCAGACGATTTCCCCGTACCTCCTACTGATGCACCACAGAACGAAAAGGACGACCTGCCTTTCTGATTTGGATTCATATCTCACAGATAATGAACCGATACTAAATGTAGTAGATACTATATATAGTAGATTAGGAAATCTCCCGACTACTCATTATAGTATATACTACACTTAGTCAAAAAGTATGTTAGTATTGTAGTAGATACTAACATACTATATTACTAAAATATATGTTATTAGTAAATTAGTATCTACTAATTGTAGTATTTACGAATAATAGTATTACCTTTGCAAACGAATAAAAAGTGGAGCGATGACAAAAATAATTGCTATTCTAAATCATAAGGGTGGGGTCGGAAAGACGACCACCACTATTAACCTTGCTGCCGCTTTGCAGCAAAAGAAAAAGCGTGTACTGGCTATCGACATGGACGGTCAGGCGAATCTTACGGAATCCTTCGGCCTGTCCATCGAGGAAGAACAGACGGTTTACGGCGCGATGAAAGGCGAATACCCGCTACCGCTGGTTAGGACAGCGGGCGGCCTTTCCGTTGTCCCGTCCTGTCTTGACCTGTCTGCGGCTGAATCCGAACTCATCAATGAACCGGGACGGGAACTGATATTGAAAGGATTGATTGCCAAGCTGCCCGACAATCAGAAATTCGACTACATCCTTATCGACTGCCCGCCCTCACTGGGATTGCTGACGTTGAACGCCCTTACCGCAGCGGACTATCTGATTATTCCGGTGCAGGCTCAGTTTCTTGCCATGCGCGGCATGGCAAAGCTCATGAACGTGATTGCCACCGTCAGGGAACGCCTGAACCCGAACCTGCGCATCGGGGGTATTGTCATTACCCAATTCGACCGGCGGAAGACACTCAACAAAAGCGTATCCGAACTTATCAACGATTCGTTCTGCGACAAGGTGTTCAAAACCGTCATCAGGGATAATGTGGCTCTGGCGGAAGCCCCCATTAATGGCAAAAACATTCTCGAATATAATAAAAACAGCAACGGTGCCAAAGACTATATGTCGTTGGCACAAGAAGTTCTGAAATTAAAGTAAACCGATATGAGCAAGAGTGACTTATTGAAAGACAGCATGAAAACCGGACTGGACGGGTTACTGTCGCCAACGAAAAAATCAGCGCAAAAGAAAGAACAGGTATCGCCTGCCGCAGAAAAAGAAGCTGCGGTACATTGTAACTTCGTCATCAACAAGAGCATTCATACCCGCATGAAATACCTTGCCATCGAAAAGAACATGTCCCTGCGGGACATCGTGAATGAGGCCATGAAAGAGTACCTGGAGAAAAACGGGAAGTGATAGAATCCAGTTGCCGTATCGGTGTCCGGACGGATGCGGATGCGGCAACCCTGACTTCCCTTTATATCCGCACCCCCTCGCGCCTTTTTTATCTCGCAACCTGCTGTTTGCTGCATTCGCATTTCCCTTCCGGGAAACACATCTTCCCTTTATACTTATATCCTTTCCTTTTCTACCGAAGATTTTCCTTCTGTTTTTCCGGCCATTTATAATCTGTAAGGGAATACACCCCTTTTATTTATCTCCTTTACCGCTATCCCGGATTCATTCCCTGCCGTCACCGGTTTGGTTTTATCAGATGCAAAGGTCTGCTGTCGCGCTTGATACGACAGCTTAAAGTGCATTTCCTGCAAATTCTTCCTTTCTGCGCAAGAGTAATTGGCAGGAAAAGCCGTCGTATAAAGCTGTACCGACAGCCGTGTACCGCATCCATAAAACCCCAAAGCGGTTCAGGCAGAAAAAGAACCGAACAAAGGGAAAATAAAAAAATAATCATTAACACATTAAAATTTTACGATTATGGCAACAACAGCAGTTCAAATGACAGAGAAAAACATCGTATCGGTAGCATTGGCAAACATTCAGCCGAGTAACTACAACCCACGCAAGCACTTTGACGAGACGAGCCTTGCGGAACTGGCAGAGAGCATTCGACAGCAGGGCGTGTTGCAACCTGTCGGAGTGCGCCCCCTTGCGGACACCGACCGATTCGAGATTGTTTTCGGAGAACGCAGGTATCGTGCGTCCCTTACGGCAGGGTTGGAAGAAATACCTGCAATCGTTTTGAATGTTTCGGACGAAATAGCCGAGGAAATGGCGGTCACGGAAAACCTGCAACGCAAAGACGTGAACCCCGTCGAAGAAGCGAACGCCTACCATAAACTCATTGAGAGCGGTCGTCACGATGTGCAGTCGTTGGCAGTTCAGTTTGGCAAGAATGAGAACTATATCCGCACACGGCTGAAATTTGTCTCTTTGATACCCGAAATCGCTCTGCTGTTGGAGCAGGAGGAACTGACAATAAGCGTGGCGAGTGAAATCTGCCGTTACGGTGAGGATATACAGCGAGAAGTCTATGATAAGCATTTGAAAGAGGATGCGGTATATTATAACAGTTGGCGAGGAATGAAAGCCTCCGATGTGGCGAAGAAAATCGAACAACAATACACCACCGACCTTAGTCGTTACTCGTTCGACAAGACCCTCTGCCTGTCGTGCCCCCACAACACCAACAATATGATGTTGTTCTGCGAGGGCGGTTGCGGAAACTGCTCTAACCGTACCTGCCTTGCCGAAATGAACACATCGTTCCTCGTTGAGAAAGCCGTGCAACTCATGGAACAGTACCCCTGCGTATCGCTATGCCACCAAGAGTATAACTACGACGAGGCAACGGTCGAAAGTCTTTCCGCTATGGGTTACGAGGTGGAACGTCTAAAAACCTATGCCACGGCATACCCCGAACAGCCCGAAGCACCCGAAGCGGAGGACTACGATACCACCGAGGAATACGAGGAAGCCAAAAAGGAGTACGAGCAGGATTTGAACGACTATAAAGCAGAATGCGAAGAAATCGACAGCCAAATCGAAGCAGGAGAAACATCCCTCTACATACGAATCGAGCGCAACGACATTGACCTGTGCTATATGAGAAATGTCGCCTCTGCTGACGAAACGGTACAGGAACAGCTTTCGCCCATGCAGAAATTGGTAAAGCAGGACAAGCGCAACAAGGAAATCGCCCTCGAAAAGACCGTAGAGGACACCAAAAAACAAATTTTGGAGGTTGATGTGACCGAAGCAAAGTTCGGTGCGGACGAGGACAAGATGATTTATTTCTTCCTGCTTTCATCCCTACGCAGGGAGCATTTCACGGCAGTAGGAATAGACGAAGAACATTCCTATTACCTTTCGGACGAGGAAAAGATGAACATCATCGCCAACCTCACGGCAAAGGAAAAGGCACTTATCCGCAGGGATTTTCTGATTGCTAACTTCAAAGGCGCATACGGCAGTAATGCCATTGCATCGCTCTTGCTCGATTTCGCCGAGAAACACATGCCCGAAGAACTTGCTAACATCAAGAACGGACACAACGAAGTGTATGAGAAACGCCACAAGCGTATCGAAGAAAAGAAAGCCGCCCTGCTCGTGCAGGAACAGGCGGAACAAGAAGAAGCCGTCAAGACCGAGGAAGCAAAGCCAAAGACAGAGGTTCAACCCGAAGAATATCCCCAATCCGAAGAAGTCGCTGCCTGACCATAATTCAAGAGCAGGACGGAGAAATCCGTTCTGCTTTATTTACATGGTACATCCCGCCGAACACTTTTATACCCCAGCCGGTTGCCGCATTCCGGCAACGCCCCGTTTCCTTTTCTATCTTTTGTAAATACCTCCTTTTTATCCCTTCGTATCCCTCTTATAGCGGAGCTGCTTCGCATGAGACTGCTACCCGTCCGAACTTGTTTTTTCCTGTGCAAAGGTATTGCCTTGGAAGAACATCCAAGTACCGCAACCGCTATTTGAACGCAATTTTTCAGTAGCTTGCCCGCTTTCCAATCGCTCATATTGCGCATACGCTCAATACCGCAACTATAAAATTCCGCCCAAATTTCTTGTCTGTTTTTCCTTAAAGGCAATCTCTGATGCACGTAAAAATCAAATCCCGACGGGAGAAGCCTAAAGGCTTCCGATGAAAGGGAAAAAATAAAATGATGTTTAATCACTTAATATCAAAAAGTTATGGAAATTCAATTTGCAATCGTTCGTTCGGAAAATGTAGAACACTTGTGTTACAAAGTAGATGCGGTGTATGTAGATGTCAGCTATCCCATGTCGACATTCACTGTTGGCGAGGATGAATTTGAAGTCGTAAATCCCGACTACTCCTGGATGCGAAAAAAGTATGATTTCAGGGGAGAAAAGTATTACCTCGTGCCACGGTTTTACGGCAATGGCTGGCTGGCACTCACTTTGGCAACGGTGAAAGACGAAGAAGATTTTATCATGCTGTCTGTCAATTTTGAGAAGATGGACGCACTAGGTTTACGCGACCGTTCATTTATCGACATCTATCATTATCCGGAAGCAATGGAGTTTTTGATGGCAAACGGATTGGCAACCGATTCCGGATATAAGCGTAGAAGCGTCTTTGCGGAATATCCAATGGTTATGCTGAATTTACCACTTCTTTACCAGCATAACCCGCAGAAATTCCAAAAGGCAAATATTCAGTTGTTTGGATAGGTACATTCTTAAAAATAAATACTCCTAAATTGATAGCTATATGAATAAAGAAGAAAAAGTGGATATGCTGACCGCTTGGTTAGCCGAAGTGATTGCTGAAAAAACAAAAGCGAACGACGTGCCTTGTGCCGTCATCTTTCTTTCCGCCGACGAGGTACAGATGTCGGAAGTGGTGAACGGATGCATTCCGACGAATAAAGTATATTCAAAGAATCCGTTGAAAGCCATCCTGCACACAGTCGTTAAATGCTATTATACGGAAGAAGAAAAACATTGGTTGGAGTCGGTCGCTACCGAATATCCGGAACTGCCGGACAATGTGGAGAAACTCTATGACCCAGCCCTTTGTCCCGACCATATTTATCATGCGCTCCGTATCTTGAAGGCATTGGTTATCGATGACTGACAGGCAGATACCGCACCGATGAAATTCAGCCGGTGCGGTATTTCCCTTTGTCCTTGCGACGATGATTGCTTTGTTCGGGCAGGTAGCGGCCTGCCCCGTCCTTTTATAGCCTACCGAACACCCCGCCACCACCCGTTTCCTTTTATAACACCCGTTTGCCCCATTTATAGCGACATGAGCCGCCTATTTCTTCCGCCTGGCTTTCCTTTCTGTCACCGCATAGGTTTTATCAGTGCAAATGTAGGCTGTCGCGCCTGTTCCCTCTGTTTTGAAGTGCATTTCTTGCAAATTCTTCCTTGCCGTGCAAGAGTAATTGGCAAGAAAAAACATTGGGAGGGGCTTTTCCGACAGCCTTTTGATGCACTATAAAACCCGAAGCGGCTCCGGCAAAGGGATGCCGAACAGAGGGAAGAAAAACAAATCATTAAAATTCAAGATTATGGACAA
>CAJMSX010000001.1 GCA_905216195.1 uncultured bacterium | reverse complement strand
CCAATGTATAGATTCGACCTAAAATTTAATCCGGAAAAATTTAAGATTGGCATCATTATTGCCGTATTTTATCGAATATATCAAAATAATCAGGTTATTGATTTATCAGCAAAATACGTGCTAAAATACAAATATTGAATAACAAGTAGTATTTTTTTATGCTAAAATATATCATATTTATATTAGTAGGAATTATTCTTCCATTTTCGGGCTTCGCCCAAATCCCGGAAGAGAGCGGTGAATTAATTGAAACTCCGCCTCAGGATACAATAAAAAAAAATAATATCTTTCATCGGATCTATCGGTATTTTCAAAAATCCAACAAAAGAAAAGAAGAAAAGGCCTTTGATTTTTCCATTATCGGCGGTCCTCATTTTTCCAGTGATACGAAACTCGGTCTGGGATTGGTTGCGTCGGGGCTATACCGCATCGACCGTACGGATTTAAGTCTTTCGCCTTCCAATGTTTCTTTATACGGGGATGTTACCACAACGGGATTTTATTTGCTCGGTATTCGGGGGAACACCATCTTCCCCCACGAAAATTACAGGCTGGATATGAATCTGTATTTTTTCTCTTTCCCGAGCAAATATTGGGGAATCGGTTACAAAAACGCGATGCGGGAGCACGATTACACCACTTATAAACGAAAAGAAATACAGGTAAAGCTGGATGTACTCCGAAAAATAGCTCCCAACACTTTTCTCGGTGTTACCGGAATGTACCGGAATGTGAACGGGAAAGATTTTAAAGACATCAGTTTTTTGGAAGGGGAGAGAAATGATATTTCCAGCCTGGGAATAGGATTTTTGATTTCTTACGATTCCCGGGATTTCATTCCCAATCCTTATTCCGGCACGTATGCCAAGATCGAACAAACCTTTTATCCTAAATTCTTAGGAAATTCCTACTCGTTTCGCCGTACGGAAGTTTCGGCCCGTCAGTATGCCCGACTGTGGAAAGGGGCCATTTTAGCGAGCGATATTCAAGGCATTTTCAACTATGGGGATACGCCCTGGAGTATGGTTGCGCTGATGGGTGGCTCTTACCAGATGAGAGGATACTATGAAGGTCAATACCGGGACAACAATCTCATTCAGGCTCAGGTTGAGCTCCGGCAAAAAATATACAACCGGCATGGAATTGCCGTCTGGGGAGGAGCCGGGAACGTATTTCCCAAATTCAATAAATTCCGGTGGGACGAAACTTTGCCTACTTACGGACTCGGTTACCGCTGGGAATTTAAAGAACGGGTGAATATACGGTTAGACTATGGCTTCGGTAAAAAACAAAGTGCTTTTTATTTCAGTATTAACGAAGCTTTTTAAAAGGAACGACAGATGATTTTTTCTCAGATTAAACAGCGGTATCAGAATTGGGAAGCGAAAAAGTTGTTTCGGTTCTATATCGTAATGAATATGATTCCCAGCATTTGCCTGGTATTCACAGAACCTTACGATTTTATCGGTAAATTCCTTTTGGTGTTTTTCCCGCTCGGGCTATATTTTTTCCTGCTTTCTTTGTCCAGGAATACGGGATTGATGCAATTGATCCTTTTCCCGGTTTTATTCCTGCATGCATTCCAACTGGTATTGTTTTACCTGTTCGGAGAATCGGTCATAGCTGTAGATATGTTTTTAAACCTGGTGACTACGAATGTCAGCGAAGCCAGCGAACTGCTCGACAACATCTGGCCGGCTGTCGTTTTTGTCTGCCTCCTGTATATTCCCACGACCATCATTGCCGGCATTGCCTGTAAACGTAAAATCTGCATAACGGACAGTTTTCGGAAGAAGATGCTGATCGCCGGAGCGATCATTATGCTTCTCTCATATGGCCTCACGTTTATAGTTCACGATAAAAATACGGGCAAGTTCAGTTTAGCGAAAGAAATTTATCCGGTGGATGTTCTTTATAACCTGGGATTCGCCATCCATAAATGGCATCGCAGCGAACAATATCCCGCCACTTCCGCTAATTTCGTTTACCAGGCCCGGAAAGACGTACACACACCGAATCGGGAAGTGTATGTATTGGTAATCGGAGAAGCCAGTAGAGCCGATAATTGGAGTCTGGGAGGATATAAAAGAGAAACGACGCCCCAGCTGGCACAGACTCCGGGAGTGGTATATTATCCCGATGCCCTTACGCAATCCAATACCACCCATAAAAGCGTCCCTATGATTCTTTCTTCGGCCTCCGCCGCCAACTATGAGGTCATCTATACCCGGAAAAGTATTTTAGAAGCTTTCAAAGAAGCCGGATTTACAACCGTCTTTTTATCCAATCAGACTCCCAATCGTTCTTTTACGGATTTTTTCGCCGAGCAAGCGAATTACCACCACAATATCCGGGTGGACCGGGGGGGCACCTTGATTTCGAAAAACCGTTTTGACGCTGCCTTACTTCCTATTTTCCAGCACTATCTGGATTCAGTCCCGGGAAATCTGTTCGTGGTGCTTCATACCTACGGTTCTCATTTCAATTACAAAGAACGTTATCCTGAAAATTTCGGGAAGTTTAAACCCGATAATGCAACGGATGTAAAAAAAGAAAATAAAGAGCAGTTGATCAATGCTTACGACAACAGCATCCTCTATACGGACGATTTCCTTCACCAGATCATCGAACTTTTACAGCAAAGCAATACCTGTAGTGCGTTGTATTACACTTCCGACCATGGAGAAGATTTGCTGGACGATAAAAGAAACCGGTTTTTACATTCTTCCCCTCGTCCTACTTACTATCAACTCCATATTCCGATGTTTATGTGGTTTTCCGGAAATTACCAAACGGCCTATCCTCAAAAAGCGGAAGCGGCGGTTGCCAACAAACCGATGCCCGTATCTACCAATGCTGTTTTCCATACCCTGCTGGATATGGCCTCCATTCATACGCCTTATTTTCAATCCGAATTTTCCCTGGTCAATCCGGACTTCAAAATAAACCGGCGCATGTACCTGAACGACCACGACAAACCGGTCTTCTTTTACAATGCGGGACTGAAAAAAGAAGACAAAGAGATGATCGAAAAAAAGAAAATCTACCACGAATGAAAAAACAGCAAGCGATCTCTTTTCCCGGAGGCCGTGTCTGCACCGGTTTTTATTCCGCCACACTTCCTCCGGAAAAATCGTTTTCTCCTCCGGATCAGGGCTTCGGATATCCGACCGGATTGTTCAGCATCAGCTCCTGCTCCGAGCGCAACTTCAACGCCTTCTTTAACTTCGCCTGATCCATGGACATCCGGGGAACCGTTACCAGGCCTGTTCCGGCACAGAAAACAGCAATATTTTGCGATACGATACCCGCATCCATAGCTCCCATCAGCATACGCTGCGTTTTGTCTCCATTGAATTTGGCAATGTCAGATACCAGCACCAAAGCTACCGGAGCTTCTGCCACCTGGGACTGTGCACCTGCTACAGCCATACGTAAATCCCCGGCTGTTACGGGTTTCAAAACATGATCTTTTGCCTCATAAAGATAAGCTCCCTCCGGCAAACAAACGTATATATCGATATCCTGCTTATTCATGGCCGACGGGGCTGTGCGTTTCCCCGATTCGGGCCGGTTGATTCCATTCGCCGCCCACAATAAATCGGACAAATCCTCCCGGCTTAAAGCCCGGGGAGCAAATTCCCGCTGGGACTGCCGCAATTCCAATGCTTTCATAACAGATACTCCCCGATTCTTATCAGGCGCTTTCAATTTAATCTCTTTCAGTTCCTGCGCACGTCCACCCAAAGAGGCAACGCAACACAGCACAATAACAAAACCTAGGCTTTTCATACTGCTTTTATTTAAATTTTATTGGCTTTAAAACTTCTAAATGTAATAAAATAACCCCTAAAAAACAACCTTTCTCTCCCAAAATTCCTAAACCCTATCTCCCTATACGCCCTCAGCGAAGAAAATACCTTCTTCTTTTCCGGCGGATGCTTCATTCCCCACCAACAGCATCCAAAACTATAAAACATACTTTTTGTTATATTTTAAACAACCTTTGAAGTGTATGAAAAATAACTTCACTTAATTTTTCCTACAACGACAAAATACTATTTTTGTCGGGAGAAATCAACCGAAGTTAAACCCGGTCGTCTTATGCAGACGGAAAGTCCGGAGAAATAAATAGAAAGATGAAAGTAGCTATTGTTGGAGCAAGCGGAGCGGTAGGACAAGAATTTTTACGTGTGCTCGATGAAAGAAATTTTCCGCTGGAGGAATTGCGATTATTCGGTTCTTCCCGAAGCGCCGGTACGAAATACGAATTCCGGGGGAAAAAACTGGAAGTAAAGCTTTTGCAACATAACGACGATTTTAAAGACATCGACATAGCTTTTGTGTCTGCCGGAGCGGGCACTTCCAAGGAATATGCGGAGACCATCACCCGTTACGGTACAATCATGATCGATAATTCCAGCGCATTCCGGATGGAAGAAGATATTCCTTTGGTAGTTCCTGAAGTAAATGCCTCGGATGCCTTGAACCGTCCCCGGAATATCATTGCGAATCCCAACTGTACCACCATACAAATGGTGGTTGCTCTAAAAGCCATCGAATCCGTCAGTCACATCCGGCAGGTCCATGTTTCCACTTATCAGGCTGCCAGCGGTGCCGGTGCAGCAGCTATGGCAGAATTAGAGACCCAATACAGGCAATTAGCGGCAGGGGACGAGCCTACCGTAGAAAAATTCGCCTATCAACTGGCTTACAACCTGATTCCGCAAGTAGACGTTTTCACGGACAACGGCTATACGAAAGAAGAAATGAAAATGTATCATGAAACCCGCAAAATCATGCATTCGGACATACGGGTAAGTGCTACTTGCGTACGAGTTCCGGCCCTTCGGGCTCATTCCGAGAGTATCTGGCTGGAAACCGAACATCCTGTGTCAGTCCGGGAGGCCCGGGCGGCTTTCGGGCAAGCCGAAGGGATCGTACTGCAAGATGATCCGGCCGGTAAAATATATCCGATGCCTCTTTTCGTTTCGGGCAAAGACCCGGTCTACGTGGGACGGATCCGGAAAGATCTGGCCAACGAAAACGGACTGACGTTCTGGGTAGTCGGCGACCAAATCAAAAAAGGAGCAGCCCTGAACGCTGTTCAGATTGCAGAATACCTCTGCCGTCAACAGGCATTAACCCGCTAAATGATTTTACCCGGTACGGAAATGGAAATTTAATTTTCATTTCCGTACAAGCTCCTTTACTTTCCGGTCTTCTTTTCCTTTTGATCTGCCTTACCCTCGTTTTTTACAGATAAGCTTTCAGGTCCCGATAAAAAAGAGGCACTATTTCCGGAATATCCGGTTGTCTGCTGCAAACGTAGGACATATAGCCGGCAGCCACCGGACACTCCCGCACGAAGAGAGGTAAACGCTTTGAATCTTCGTAGATAGCCGCGCCCGGGTCGGTCAACTCCACTCGAAAAGACGATAAAGGTCGACTCAACCCCTTCCCGGTGTATTTTAAAAAACTTTCTTTCACCGACCAGTACCGGAAAAAAAGCCTGTCCCTTTCCTCGGAAGCGGCCTGTTCCAGCAGCCGGGTTTCCTCCGGATGAAAAAAGCGCGCGGCCACAGCCATTCTCGCTGTGTTGACTCGTTCGATATCTACCCCCACTTCCGTATCGCTAAATGCGTATACCAAAAAATCACCGGAATGGGATATATTAAAAAAGAAATGAGGATAGTCCCGAAAATAAGGTTTACCATATTCATTCCTCACAAGGATATATCCCTTTTCCGACTTTCCGATAAACCGACAGGCCACATAAGCCGTTACCGCCTTCCCCACCCGTTTGTTTCGGCTGACGACAGGATTTTTGTAAACCGGCATCTTCGGATGTAATCTGCTTTCCAGGGAGATACCGGAGCTCTTCTCTTCCGAAGCAGTAAATAAATTATCCGACAAGTCTATATAAAATATCTTCAACATATCTTTACAAAATAAATAAGTAAATTTTATCTTTGCAACACCGGAAAAAATAAAAAACGATATTTATTTATGTTAAAACCATTAACGTTTACGGAGGGATAAGCCGGCGATTTTAACGTTTCCTTCAAAAAAAACGTTTGAATTGTTGGGTTTTTATCCGATTTTCCTTATCTTTACCCACTGGAAGTGAGATGTAATAAAAAACAAATTAAATTGATATCATGGAAGTAAAAAAGGCACCGAAAGCAGATCTTGAAGGGAAAAAAACACTTTTCTTCGAGATCGGTCTTGCACTTGCTTTGGCTATTTTATTGTTTGCTTTCGAATGGAAGTCAGAGACTTCGAAGACTAAAAATATCGAACAAACAGCCCAAATGCAGGTGGAAGACGAGATTATCCCCATCACGCAACAGAACACCCCTCCTCCTCCTCCTCCTCCCGCGGCTCCGAAGTTGGCGGACTTGATTGATATCGTTGAAAACGATCAGGATGTGGATGACGATCTGGAAATCACGGATGCTGAAGACGAAGCGGAGAATACGGTAGTAGACGTTACCAAATTCGAAGATCTGGGCGAAGAGGATACGGGTGAAGAACACATTTTCAAGGCAGTAGAAAACATGCCGAGTTTCAAAGGAAATGTAATCAAATGGTTGAAAGATCACACGAAGTATCCGGTTGTTGCTGCGGAAAACGGAGTACAAGGAAAGGTATATGTGGGATTTGTAGTTGAGAAAGACGGTAGTATTACCGATGTAAGGATTTTGAGAGGACAGGACGAATCCTTGAATCAGGAAGCACTTCGTGTTGTAAAAATGATGCCGAAGTGGAATCCGGGAACACAGAGAGGGAAACCGGTTCGGGTTTCGTATCAGGTTCCGGTTAATTTCCAGTTGGCGAATTAATTTTGAACAAACAAACATACGAAAGGGGCTGTCAATTATGTCAGCCCCTTTCTGTCTGAACAAACGGAAGGTTTACACAAAAGAAACTTTAGCCTTTCTATTGCGTTCAACCTTCGACAGACAGCTTTATACAGATAAAATTTATGGGGGATTACTTTTATACCAAAAAACAAACGGAAAAAGCCGTTTTGGTCGGCGTGGCCATACAGGATGAAGGAGTAGGTCCGGATCGCATGAACGAATACCTGGACGAACTGGCTTTCCTGGCGGAAACTGCCGGAGCCGAAACGGTCAGAATATTTACGCAAAATCTGGATAAACCGGTAAACAGCACCTTTATCGGAAAAGGAAAACTGGAAGAGATTAAAGCCTACATTACCGAAAATCCGGTGGACGTAGTGATCTTCGACGATGAACTCAGTCCCACTCAACTTCGCAACATCGAAAATGAATTACAGGGAGTGAAGGTACTCGACCGAACGAATCTGATACTCGATATTTTTGCCAACCGGGCACGGACAGCACATGCCAAGACTCAGGTGGAATTAGCACAATATCAGTACCTGCTGCCTCGTTTGGCAGGCATGTGGACTCACCTCGAACGTCAAAAAGGAGGCATCGGGCTAAGGGGGCCCGGAGAAACGGAAATCGAAACGGACCGGCGAGTCATCCGGGATAAAATTACACGTCTGAAAGAACAGTTGAACCGCATCGACAAACAAATGGCCACTCAGCGGAAAAACCGGGGAAAGCTGGTCCGGGTAGCATTAGTCGGATACACCAACGTAGGGAAATCCACTTTGATGAACCTGCTCAGTAAATCGGAAGTATTTGCAGAAAATAAACTCTTTGCTACGCTGGACACCACGGTTCGTAAAATTACGATCAAAAACGTTCCCTTATTATTGGCCGACACGGTCGGTTTTATCCGTAAACTTCCTACTCACCTCATCGAATCTTTCAAATCTACCCTCGATGAAGTACGGGAGGCCGATGTTTTTTTTCATGTGGTGGATATCTCTCACCCTCAGTTCGAAGACCAGATTATAGTGGTGAACGAAACCCTGGCGGAATTGATCCAAGAGCCGAAACCGACTATCATCGTATTTAATAAAATCGACGCTTTTACCTATGTGAAAAAAGACGAGGACGATCTGACGCCCATCGAACGACAGAATTACAGTCTGGAAGACCTGAAGCAGATGTGGATGTCGAAACAGGAAACCGAAACCGTATACATATCGGCGGCTTGCAAAGAAAATATAGAAGAATTGAAAAATAAATTGTACGACGTCGTCAAAGACATTCATTCAGCCCGCTTTCCATACAACGACTTCCTGTACGAAGAATACGAAGATCAGGAATAGTTTCCGGTAAAAATAGAGAGAGTGTCAGTGCGACACTCCCTTTTATTCGTATTCTTCTTGTCCATTAAAAGCAAATAATTCCACGCACCCCGGGACATTCCTGGGAAACGTTCTTTTTATGGCTTGACGATAACCAAATAATAATTTTTCTTACCGCTCTGAGCCAGAATATATTTCCCGTCTATCAGCTGAGTTTCGTCGATCACGGTTTCTTCCCTCACCTTTTCTTTGTTAATACTGATGGAGTTGGCTTTTAATGCTCTTCGGGCTTCCCCTTTCGAATTCATAATCCCGGTTTTGCCGGCCAGAAACTCTACTGCCGGAATACCTTCTTTCAAATCAGCCGCCGGGATTTCAAATTGAGGAACACCTTCGAAAACCGACAAAAATGTATCTTCATCGAGCTTCTTCAACGTCTCCGACGTCGCATTTCCGAAAAGGATCTGAGAAGCTTCCAGAGCGGATTCATAAGCTTCTTCCCCATGGATGAGGCAAGTCACTTCTTTTGCCAGCGTTTTTTGCAAGTTACGCATATGAGGAGCTTGCCGGTGTTCGGCGATCAAGGCATCGATCTGGGCCGGAGGCAGAATCGTAAATATTTTCACATATTTTTCCGCATCTTCATCGGCCGCATTCAACCAAAATTGATAAAACTTATAAGGGGAAGTCCGGGCGGGGTCCAGCCAAATGTTTCCCGATTCGGTTTTACCGAATTTCCTGCCGTCACTCTTTGTCATCAACGGCCAGGTCAATCCGTAAGCATCCAATCCTTCTTTCCGGCGAATTAATTCTCCTCCGGTCGTGATATTTCCCCATTGATCCGAGCCTCCCATTTGCAACAGGCAATCGTAATTCTTCCGCAAATACAAAAAATCATACCCTTGCACCAACTGATAGGTAAATTCGGTAAAAGACATGCCCTGAACCGCTTCGCTGCCCAGCCTCTTTTTTACCGAATCTTTAGCCATCATATAATTGACGGTAATGTGTTTACCTACTTCCCGTATAAAATCCAGGAAAGAGAATTCTTTCATCCAATCGTAATTATTCAGCATAATCGCCGCATTCGAAGCGGAGGAATTGAAATCGATAAAACGGGATAATTGTGCTTTGATGCCAGCCATATTCCGGCCAATGGTCTCTTCGTCGAGCAAATTTCTTTCCTGCGATTTCCCGCTCGGATCGCCTATCATTCCCGTAGCGCCCCCAATAATAAAAATAGGCTTATGACCGGCCATCTGTAAATGCTTCATCATCATGACCGACACCAGGTGCCCTACATGTAAAGAATCCGCCGTAGGATCGATACCTACATAAGCGGTCGTTTGTCCTTTCGCCAACTGTTCTTCCGTTCCGGGCATGATATCATGAATCATGCCTCTCCACTTAAGTTCATCTACAAAATTCATCTTTATTTATTTTCTATTTTATTTTTATTTTAAATCAAAAAACGGCAAGCACCCCACAGGTGCTCCTGTCAATAATACAAGGTCCCCGTTGTTTTCCAGCCTACTTCTTTCATCCGTTTCAGAATCTGATCCTATTATACATTTGCTGTGCAAAGGTAAGAAAAGGATTGTACAAAAGACTATTCTTTTTTACCTCCTCGTTCATAAAATGAAATTTATCGTCCAAAGCGTCGGCAATAAGCAGTATAACGCACAGAATTACAAAATATTTAGCCGCTCCCAACACGGTCCCCAACAATTTATTCACCAGCCCCAGAGAGACCATATCTACCAGCTTTGTCAGCATCTTCCCCAACAGATAAATTAAAATCACCACGACTAAAAAAGTAATTCCCAAAGCAATATAGGAAAGATATTTGGAAGAGATATTCAGAAAATCGCGCAAAAATTCTTCTGTATAACCGGAATATTTAATGGCTATAAATACCCCCAGCACCAGCCCCAGTAAAGTGGCGATTTCAATGATCAAGCCTTTGGAGAAGCCTTTATAGGCTCCGTATAATAAAGGCAATAACAATATAATGTCTACGTAATTCACCGGTATGCTTTTATTTCGGAAAATCAAAGATAGGCCGAATTCTTGAAAGATAAAGAATTTTAAAAAAAACTTTCCGACATATCCTGTGATAATCCAGCTGTTTTTCCCGCGAATATATTATATTTGTGTGTATTTTTTTTGCCGGCATGCTAAAGATTATGAAAAACATTAGAAATCTAACAACCTGGAAATTAGGGGACTATATTTTACAACTTTCAGTGGTTATCCTGGGGATTATCATTACCTTCGCGGTAAGCAATGCGGTTTCGGCCCATGCCAAAGCAAAAGAAGTGGCCCAGGCTATGCAAATTATCAAAAATGAACTGGAATTAAATAAGAAAACGCTGCAAAAAATCAGCCACACCCTTGCTTACGAGCGAGAAGCCTCCCGGTACATTCTCCGGTTCGAAGGACAAATCGAAAAGGCCGACCGGGATTCCTTACAAATGTACCTGAACGCACCTTATACGAGTTCCCGATTTATCTATTCGGGGAATGCCCTGGAAATGCTGAAGTCTTCCGCTCTGATCCCGCATGTACAGAAAAAAGGAGTGATACTGCAAATCCTCGATGCCTACAATCAGCTGGAAAATGCCAATGTCACGGTTTCCTGGTATTATACCATAAAAGAAAAAAACGGAGAGCATCTTAACGAAAAGGAATATGCGGAATTCGGGAAGCGGGAACGGGATCTCTGCCGTAATCTGAAAGAAAATATCTATAAGATCTGGAAACACCGCATCGAAGACAATTACATTCGCAATATCCTCAACCTAGCAGCCTTTGGTGTAAATTTCAATCCGATCCATACAGCCGATACGACTCTTTCACAAACCATCGAATTACTCAGTAAAGAATACGACTTATATTAAAGGGGTGTGGGGAAGGGATAACGCTTCCCTCGAGGCTGTATCACTTTTTTCGGTTTAGCATTTCCAAATCGCTATTATTTTCGTATTTTCGCAACTTAGTAAAATAGGTGTCACACACCTTTCAACCAGAGAAATAATATAATTAACTCACAGTGATTCGGTTATACTTATAATCAACCTTATAAGCCCATAAAAACGGATCAACATTTAAATTCAGTCTAATGTACAGAACACACACATGCGGACAACTGAGAATTGAAAACGTAAATGAAAGGGTTTGTTTAAGCGGATGGGTTCAAAAAATCCGTAATCTCGGTGCCATGACGTTCATCGATCTCCGCGACAGATACGGAATCACTCAATTAGTAATAGAAGAATCTGCTTCCGAAAAGATAAAGAGTCAGGCAGACAAACTGGGGCGGGAGTTCGTTATTCAGGTAAAAGGGAAAGTGGTCGAGAGAGCCAGTAAAAACCAGAAAATAGCAACCGGAGAAATCGAGATTTTACTTTCGGAACTGACGGTTTTGAGCCGTTCCGAAATTCCTCCTTTCACGATCGAAGACCATACGGACGGAGGGGATGAAATACGGATGAAATACCGTTACCTGGATTTACGCCGCAATACGGTTCGGAAAAACCTGGAATTGCGTCACCGGATGGCTCATTTGGTACGGAATTATCTGGACGGACAAGACTTTATCGAAGTGGAAACTCCCGTATTGATTAAAAGCACCCCGGAAGGAGCGCGGGATTTTGTGGTTCCTTCCCGCATGAATCCAGGTCAGTTTTACGCATTACCTCAAAGTCCTCAAACCTTCAAACAACTTTTAATGGTAGCGGGTTTCGACCGGTATTACCAGATTGTCAAATGTTTCCGGGACGAAGATCTGCGGGCCGACCGTCAGCCGGAGTTTACTCAGATCGATTGCGAGATGTCGTTTATAGAACGGGAAGACGTACTCCGGGTTTTCGAAGGCATGACCAAACACCTGTTTCGGGAATTGAAGGGTCTGGAACTACCTGATTTTCCGCGGATGAGCTGGACGGATGCCATGGAATACTACGGATGCGATAAACCGGATATCCGCTTCGATATGCGTTTTAGCGATCTGACTTCCCTCGTCAAAGGCCGGGATTTTCAGGTGTTCAATTCCGCCGAATATATCGGAGCCCTGTGTATACCGGGAGGGGCCGCTTATACCCGGAAACAACTGGATGAACTCACGGATTTCGTCAAACGTCCTCAAATCGGAGCCGGGGGACTGGTCTACGTGAAGTATAACGAAGACGGTTCTTTCAAATCTTCAGTAGACAAATTTTATTCCTACGAGGATTTGAAAACCTGGGCTGACCGTTGTGGCGCAACGCCCGGCGACTTGCTCCTTCTCCTCTCCGGCGTAAAGAACAAGACGTTACCCCAACTCAGCGAATTACGTCTGGAAATGGGAAATCGTTTGGGATTAAGGGATAAAAACATTTTCAAACCACTCTGGGTGGTGGATTTTCCCTTGCTGGAATGGGACGAAGAAACCCAGCGGTTTTACGCCATGCATCACCCTTTTACCTCTCCCCACGCCGAAGACCTCGACAAAATGGAAAGCGAACCGGGGAAGGTCAGGGCTAATGCTTACGACCTGGTCATCAACGGCGTGGAAATCGGAGGCGGCTCCATCCGGATTCACGACACCGAATTGCAGGCGCGTATGTTCAAATGCCTCGGCTTTACCCCCGAAGAAGCAGAAAACCAATTCGGTTTTCTGTTGAATGCATTCCAATACGGCGCACCTCCTCACGGCGGAATCGCTTTCGGCTTCGACCGCCTGGTTTCTATATTTGCAGGACTCGATAGTATCCGCGACACCATTGCTTTCCCGAAAAATAATTCGGGACGGGATGTTATGATCGATTCACCTTCAGAAATCAGCGAAGAGCAAATTAAAGAATTGGGTATTCAATTGAAAGAACAAAATTCCACCACACCCAGCCTCTAACAGGAAGTTGGGTGTCAAACGGAAACCGGCATGTTATTCAGAGACGTTATCGGCCATCGCGAAATCAAGCAGCAACTTCTTACTTCCCTGCAAACGGGAAGGATCGGTCATGCCCAACTTTTTGCAGGTGATACCGGTTACGGTTCTCTCGCATTGGCGCTCGCTTTAGCCCAGTATATTTTCTGTACGGGCGACAAACGGGAAGATGCCTGCGGAGTCTGTCCCGCCTGCAAACAAATGCAAAAACTCATACATCCGGACCTTCATTTCGTGTTTCCGGTCGTCCGTAAAACAAAATCTCCCGTTAGCGACGAATACCTGACCGAATGGAGGAGCCTATTGCGTAAAACTGCTTATTTCGGATTGGAAGAATGGTATGCGGCCCTGGGAGTGGAAGACAATGCACAGGCCGCGATTTATACGGAAGAGAGCGGCAACATCCTCCGAAAACTGAATCTCAAATCCTTCGAAGCGGATTATAAAATCATGCTGATCTGGCTTCCGGAAAAAATGAACCCGGAATGTGCCAATAAGCTTTTAAAGATACTGGAAGAACCATACGAAAAAACCGTATTTATTCTCATTTCGGAACATCCCGAACAAATTCTCAGTACCATACAGTCCCGCACCCAACGGTTAAATATTCCGCCTTTGGAAAAAGAACGGATCCAACAGCAACTGATGGCTGAAAAAGGAATCGATGAAGAAAAGGCGGAAGAATACGCACACATTGCCTCCGGAAGTTGGTACCGGGCTTTACGTTTACTGAACGAAACCGAGGAACAGGCTTTCAATCAGGAAAAATTCGTCAGTCTCATGCGCCTGTGTTGGGAGAGAAAGATGTTACCCGTCAACGAATGGGTAAACGAAATCACCAGCCTGGGACGGGAACGGGAAAAAAGTTTTCTGGCCCATGCCGTACGGATGATCCGGGAAAATTTTATAAAAAATTTCGGGCAATCACAATTAAATTACATGACCGAACGGGAAAAATCGTTTTCCGTAAAATTTTCACCTTACGTGCATGAAGGAAACGTGATTCCCTTAACCGAAGAATTTGAAAAAGCATACAGCGATATCAGTCGGAATGGAAATGCAAAAATCATTTTTACGGACTTATGCATCAAGGTGATGCAAAATATTCGTCCTTAACCCGAGCCTTTTCGAAGGCTTCAGTCTAACATTTGAAATACATCGGATATGAACGACAATAACAACATAACCCCACCGGATCATCTGGAGCATACTGAAAGTCAGGAAACGGAAATCGTCCGGGAAGAAATACAAATCGAGGCCCTCGAAGAGCCGCAGGAAACAGCTCCAGGCGGGAGACGGGAAGCCGAAGAAAAAAAGATCGGTTCCAAAGAACAGTGGATTCTCAAAGTCCAGAAAGAACAGGAAATCATAGACAAGCAACGGATATACACAGCTATTCCGCAACCGGAAGAGTCCGAAGAACCCGAACCGGAAAAAAAAGAAATCAAAAAACAAAAAGCGGTTATTCCGGTCATCGATCACCGTTTGCTGGCGGGTAAACTCGCCGTTTACGATTGGCTCAGCGATATTCCGGACAACGATTGTACCCCGGAAATTATAGAAGTCCGTTTTAAAAATACGCGCAAGGGATTCTATAGCAATCCTTCCCAATTGAAATTGAAAGAAGGCGATATTGTTGCGGTAGAAGCCGCTTTGGGGCACGACATCGGCATTGTTTCCCTATCCGGAGAACTGGTCAGGGAACAAATGCGGCTCAAAAAAGTAGATCTGGAAAGAAATCCGCTAAAAAAAGTTTACCGCAAGGCAAAACCTCACGATATAGAAAAATGGCAGCAAGCGATTGCCCTGGAACACGAGACCATGATCCGTTCCCGGAAAATAGCCGCCGATCTCAAACTCAACATGAAAATCGGCGATGTGGAATACCAGGGAGACAAAACCAAAGCTATTTTCTATTATATAGCCGAAGACCGGGTGGATTTCCGGACGCTCATCAAAGTCCTGGCAGAGACTTTCCACATCCGGATCGAAATGAAACAGATCGGGGCTCGTCAGGAAGCCGGCCGTATCGGCGGAATAGGTCCTTGCGGACTCAAGTTGTGCTGCTCTACTTTTATCACGAACTTCGTATCGGTTTCTACTTCGGCAGCCCGGTATCAGGATATTTCCCTCAATCCTCAGAAACTGGCCGGACAATGCGGGAAACTGAAATGTTGCCTGAATTACGAAGTAGATGCCTATATCGACGAACAAAAGGATTTCCCTTCCACCAATATTCCGTTGAACACCGGAGACGGTCTTCTCTATCACCAGAAAACCGATATTTTCGGCAGAGCCATGTATTATGCCTTCGATAAAGACGGTAGAGGCGCTTTGATTAAGATCCCCGTAAGACGAGTAAAAGAAATTATCGCCCTGAACCGGAAAGGAATGATTCCGCCGAAAGCCATCGAATATCAGGAAAACGAAATCGAAGACATAAAATATACGGACGGAGTCGGAGAAGAAAGCCTGAATCGTTTCGACGAGAAAAAGCAAAAAAAACGCAGGAACAAAAATAAAAACGGAGCAAACGGGAAACCTGCGGGCAACGCAGGAAGTAATAACGGTAACGGGCCGGCTCAAAGCACCCGTTCCCGGAACGGTAATCGTTCTGCTGAAAATAACCGCCGGCCGCAGAGGCCGCAGAGAAACGTTTCGAAAAACGGACCAAAAAACAACGATAGAGCCGGACAGACTGAAAAATCCGAATAAAACCGACACCTATGAATAATTACAGACCATATTCAGGAATTACTCCCGCCGTCAAGGTGCTGATTATACTGAATGTCATCATGTACTTCCTGACCCTGCTGATCGATAAGCGTACGGGGTCCAACCTCTCCAACACCCTGGGATTACATTTACCTCAATCGGAATACTGGGCACCTTACCAGTATATCACGCACTTATTCATGCACGGCAGCATCAGTCATTTGTTTTTCAACATGTTCGCTTTGTATATGTTCGGGCGGGTGCTGGAAAACGTGTGGGGCAGCAACCGGTTTCTGGTCTATTACTTCGTTACCGGATTAGGGGCGGCGGCTTTGAACAGTGCTGTGGGTTGGTGGCAGTACCACCAGATGTACGAACAATTCCTCGCCTTTCAAAACACGCCTCAGCCGGAGATCCTGGCCGAATTTATCCGGGAACATATTTCTCATCCGGCCGGATGGGTCTGGGAGTTAATCGATAACTGGACCAACAATCCTTCCTCTCCCCAATATATACAGGCGGGAGAAGAACTTTTCAGGCGGGTGATCACCGAAACCGTCAATATTCCGACCATAGGCGCTTCCGGAGCGGTTTTCGGCGTTTTGCTGGCCTTCGGTATGCTGTTCCCCAATACGGAATTATTCCTGATGTTCATTCCGATTCCCATCAAAGCCAAATATTTCGTGCTGGGATATGGGGTATTGGAATTTTTCCTCGGCATACAGAATAATGCCGGCGACAATGTCGCCCATTTCGCACACCTGGGAGGGATGTTATTCGGTTTTATCCTGATAAAATACTGGAGTAAAAAACGGAAAAATTTTTATTAAAAAACGGGTATATGTATGATAAAGGATACGGCTCCGCCTTTTCACAAGGCATCTGGAACGGGATAAAAACTTCCTTTCGGAGGGGGTCTTCCCTGACCCGGCTGATTTATATCAACATCGGGCTCTTCTTGTGCATTAAAATAATCAACGTATTGTTTTTATTGACGGGGCAATCGGTGGATTTATACACCCTTTTACTGGAATATCTGGGAGTTCCGGCAGATCCCGAATATCTGCTGTATCGGCCCTGGACGGTTGTGACCTATATGTTCACCCAGTTCGGCTTCCTCCACCTTCTTTTCAATATGCTGTGGTTGTACTGGTTCGGGAGTTTTTTTCTGGAACATTTCTCCGAAAAGGAACTTACGGGAGTATATCTGTTAGGGGGACTTTCCGGAGCCCTTCTGTATGTGGCGGCCTACAATATTTTTCCTTTTTTCGAAGCGTCCCGATACTATTCCTGGGCGATCGGCGCTTCGGCCTCGGTAATGGCCATCGTATTCTCCGTCTGTTTTTACCTCCCCCAAAACCGCATCTATATCTTTTTACTAGGCCCTGTAAAGCTGATCCATCTGGCTTTATTTACAGCGTTTATCGATATTCTCAGTATCCCCACTTCCAATGCCGGAGGGCATATCGCTCACCTGGGAGGAGCTTTATTCGGTTTTTTATTTGTCTTCGGAGTCCGTCATAACCGGAATTTTACCGGTAGTGTGGTTTCTTTTTTCGAAAAAATCGGTCGCTTGTTCGCCGGCAAAAAAAACATGCGGGTAAAATATAAAAAACAGCCCTCTCAAATGAACGACAGAGAATACAACGCTTATAGGAAACAGAAAGACGAGCGGATCAATGCCATTTTGGATAAGATTTCCCGCTCCGGATACGAAAGCCTCACGCGGGAAGAAAAAGAAATATTGTTTAAATCCGGAAAATAAAGCCGGCCTTATACTTCCCCTGACCGATACGGAATCCTCATGCTGAAATTATTAGATAAAATCTTATTACTGCTTACCTGGACCGCAGTAGCCGGGCTGACCGGAGCATATACGGCCCGTTACGTCAACCCCTCTGTATTCGCATGGCCATCGCTGCTCGGCCTAGCTTATCCCTACCTGCTTATCCTGAATTTCATCTTCCTGCTGTATTGGACAGGAAGATGTAAAAAAACGGCTTTCCTCTCGTTGGCCGTTATCGGTTTAGGAATTCCGTTTTTTATGAGTTATTACGGCACGCACGGCAATGCACAAAAAGAAACGTCTTACGATTGGTCTGTCTTATCCTATAATGTCCGTTATTTCGACCGCTACGGCTGGAATAAGGACAAAAAAACGAAAATGAAGCTGATTGACTACCTGAACCGGGCGCAAGCCGATGTCGTATGTCTTCAGGAATTCCCCACCCCGGATTATTCTCTACAACCGGAGGCCATTATCCGGGAATTATCCTCCTACCGCTACCACTCGGTTTACAAAAACATGGCCGTCTTTTCCCGTTATCCGCTTCTGCAAGGCGGACAAATCCGTTTCGATCTTCCAAGCACCGGTTCCTGTCAATATTGCGATATCGTCAAGGATAAAGATACGGTCCGTTTTTACAATATTCACCTGGAATCTTATAAACTGGGAGATAAAGAACGAAAAATCGTCAAAAACATCACGGCCGGCAATACCGATGGTTTATCCGGAGGACTTAAAACTATATTTTCCCGCATTCTCTCAGCGAATAAGAACCGGGCTGCTCAAGTCCTGCAATTCCGGAAACATCTGCTGCGGTCCCCGTACAAAACGGTGGTATGCGGAGACTTCAACGATACTCCTTTATCTTACACCTATCAAAAGATGCGCCAAGGCCTAAAAGACAGTTTCATCGAAAAAGGGCAAGGACTCGGAAATACTTATATAGGCGAATTCCCCTCTTTCCGGATCGATTACATCCTGCATACACCGGAATTTCAAACCGTCGGTTATTCCCGGGATAACATCGCCCTCTCCGACCATTATCCCATTCGCTGCACCCTCTTGAAGAAAAAATAAAGTAAAAGGTATTTTTTTTTGGCAGTTCACAAAAAAGTTATAATTTTGCCCCACGTATTGAAAGCATGGGGAATTAGCTCAGTTGGCTAGAGCGCTTGCATGGCATGCAAGAGGTCACGGGTTCGACTCCCGTATTCTCCACCTCAATCACCAGTAAATCAATACCTTTGAAAAAATCAAAGGTATTTTTTTGCGTAAAATTTCACGCATTTGCGTAAAAATATGTACCTTTGTTACACAAGAGTTACACACATTTTTAAGCAAATATTATGGCAACATTTTCTATTTATTACGCCAAAAAGCGGATTTCAAAAGGTAATGAAGTAAAAGCCTTAATCCGAGTTACACAAAATAAATTGCATGCCTATGTGGAAACGGGCATTTATTTAAATCCCGCACAAGTTGATAAAAGTTTAGAAATTAAAGATGACGACGTGTTTACAACCCTTTTACAAATCCGACGAAAATATAAAAAATGGGTTGACGATGAAATCGGAGAAGACGTTGCAAGCTATAAAGTTTCTGATATAAAAAATTTTATTGAACGCAAAATAAAAGGAGACGATATTGATTTTTTCGATTTTGCAAACGAGTATTTAAAAAAAATAGAAAAAGAAGGAAGAGAAAACACGGCAATGCCTATACGTAAAAGTATGAATGGTTTTAAAGATTTTATCAAAAAAGACCATATTAATTGTAATAATATTACCCTAGAACTACTAAAAAATTTCGGTGATTATTTGAAAAAGGAAAGAAAGATCATACGTAAAGATCAATTTGGCATAGAACGAGAAAGAATTTTAAAACCTTTAGATGATTTTGGGGTTGGTCGGTATTATCTCGATCTACAAAATGTTTTCAATGCAGCACGTGAAACATATAACGATGAGGACGCCGGTATATATACTATTAAAAGGAATCCTTTTAAAAAACTAGACATCAAGGTAAAAAAGACAGATGGCAGCCATAGAAGCACAGAAATTGAAAATATACGTAAAATTCTGAAAATGGAAGATACAAAATTTCACCGGGTCAATATGGCGCGGGACGCTTTTTTACTCTCATTTATGCTTATGGGTATGCCTCCGGTTGATCTTTATAACGTAAATGAATATAAAGACGGCCGAATAAGTTATAATAGAATGAAAACAAAAGATAAAAGAACCGATCAGGCATTTTTTTCTATTAAAGTACAACCGGAAGCCAAAAAGCTTATCGAAAAATACCGGGATCCGTCCGGTGAACGAGTTTTCATTTTCCATAAAATTTATGCAGATTCAGACGCTTTTTACTCCAACATGAATAAGGGTTTAAAAAAAATACAAACAATATGCGGAATAAATCAACACTTAACTATGTATGTTGCCAGGCATACAGTGGGTACAATCTTACGAAATCATTTTAAAATGCCCAAAAGCGATGTTTCAGAATGTTTAAACCATTCTATTGGTAATTCAGTTACAGATTACTATATTAAAAAAGACTTTACCCTCGTAGACGAAGCAAACCGACGGTTATTGAATTATTTGTTCAATACCAAAAAAAAGAAAACCATTTAATCAACTCCATAGTAACGATTTAATTACTTCTTTCAAGTAATATATTAGAATAAAAAACCCACTTCCAAAGAAGTGGGTACCGTCATAAAACGTCGTCAAACAGTATATTATGAAACGGTTAATAACTGTCTCGCAATTTTGTGTAATCCTTCGACAATTTTTTTTCTTTGTTCCGGACGCGGTCTCGTTCCGGCTTTATAATGGCTTAATTGTCCGGCGTTTATTTTAGCCGCTTTTGCTAATGCCTGCAATTTTACCATATCAACGAAATCCATTAATGTTGGTGTGGCAAATTCAAACTCTAATTCAAATTCTTCTTTTAACTCTTTGGGCAATGGCCTTCCCATTTCATTTAACACATTGATAAAACTATCTAATGCATTACGCGCGTCCTCCTTTGCATCCTCAACGGTTTTTCCAAAACCGTAAACATTGGGAATATCGGCAAACGAAACACCGTAACCGTCTTTCCCCTTTTCCAATATTGCCGTTATTGTTTTCATATTCTCACTTATTTTACTTGTTCGTAAACTTTCCATATTTTTACTTTATACCTGCATCTTTTAAAATCTTGTTTGCCGTTCCTGTCGGCATTTCTTTACTACCGTGATACGGTACACAAAGGATTTTTCCTTCCTTCTCATAAAAACGGTGGCTCGTACTATCTTGTTTCAAAAATTTCCAGCCTGCCCGTTTTATGAGCCTATGCAATTCACTTGATTTCATAATTTATAATTACTGTTTGACACTACAAAGATATAAATTAAAATATTGTTTTCCAAAATAATAGTACTATTTTAAGTATTATTCTTTGATTAAATTAGTAAATGTACATATATTTACTAATATGAATAACACCACTTTTAAAAACTAGGTTCAAAAACATTTAAGCACTTGTAAAAATAATAAAAAGATATTACTTTTGTTTACAAAGAAAATGGGCACAAATATTGTACCCAATACAGTGAAGATATTGTCATATCTTGTGGTAGAAAACCGCTAAATTTCTAAGAGCCGAGATAGACAACATATTCACGCATATCTAAGCGTGGATTGTTGATTCTATTAGGCTCGAAGGTTCTTAGCGGTACCTCTAACACTAATTGTGATTAACATTCACGCTTTTTTATTGTGATTAAATAATAGGCTTCTCCGGTAAAAAATCGCGGGGAGAACATTTTAAAATTTGGGCAATACGATTAAGATGATAAATGTTATATTTCTTTTTACCTGTTTCAAATTTATTAATATAACCATCGCTATAATCGAGAGCATGAGAAAGCGCTTCTTGTGTCAATCCGCAAGCTTCCCTACGCTCTTTTACCCTTTCTATTACGTATAAATCAATAGCTTTAAGCATAATCTATAAAATTTTATATACGAATGAAAGGATAATTTGTACACAGTAAATCGACCTATAAGTCTATCGCAATGTATTGTTTAATGTAAATTAAAATAACTTCCTATTTTTCAATGCTTTATTTTTAAAAGAATAATAATTATAGGATAAAACATACAAATGATTGTACTAGAAATAACATCAACTTTTCAAAGTATTCCTAAAGTTGAAAGCTTTTTAAAGCTTTTTTTTGAAAAATATCAAATTGCGCTACTTATATGTAGAAGAATAGAACTTTGTATTATTGAAGCTATAAACAATTCTATTCTTTACGGAAATAAAAAAGACCCGCAAAAAATAATAAAAATAACCATATCCAAAAACAAACAGAAAATTATCATTACGACAGAAGACGAAGGAAAAGGATTCGATTTTAATTCTATTCCCGACCCTATTAGCCCTGAAAATTTAATGAAAGAAACAGGAAGGGGACTCTATATAATAACAACATTAACGGATGAATTATATTTTGCCAAAAATGGTGCGAAAATAATAATGTGCTTTTCCCTGACTAATCATAAAGAAGAAAACCAATTTAACTAACAAAAAATTGTAATGATGGAAGACAAAATGTACTGTATCCAAATTGGGAGTGATACTCTCAATAATTTAAATCTCGGACAAATGCGATCTGTTCAATGTTTTATAGAAGATTTTTTGGAAAAAGAAAATAATCTTTCAATTAGTTCAAAAAATAAAATTTCCTTAGCTCCTATCACAATAGATCAAGAAGTCAATTTTCAAGGTTGTGAAGAAAATACAACATACAAATATTGTAGTTAAGTTGGTATTGATTCCCTTTCTATTTTTTCTGCTATTGTATTAACAGACCTATATTTTACATTTCATCCTTTTTTAATACAATCAGCATAATTTAATATCCAATCCGATTTTTCTCATGATCCCTCAACAAATGATAGTAAAGATAATAAAATAGACATCAAAATTGAAGAAAAAATTTTAGAAGAGGAACCAATTTCTTCTGATACAGATTCCCTTTCCATTTCAAAACATACATGGTTATCAAACCAAAACAAAATACCGGTTACCAAATATTTTTTATCTACCCCTAAAGGTTCAGTACGAAATTTATCACGTGAAAACTTATCAAACATAGCTAAAAAAATGTGTCATTTTCTAGATGAAATAATATAAAAATATAGGCCGCCAGTGTTCATTTGCTCAATAAGTCAGCAAATGAAGGGGGGACGTTCGGCCGACGTCCCCCCCACCTTTTTATAATCATATTCTGTATAAACCTTTAATCCCTAATTGTTATAAATTCCGCATTCATAATAATAGTATGAGGGTTACGACTTACTATTTCCTGTTTTCGTTCCTTTATTCCCCACTTAAAAAATAAAAAGCGTTTCGGGCGTATATGCTCTACATATAATAAACTATCCCGGCTTACAAATTGACCGACAAACTTTTTTTGTCGATTCATACATCCGTCTAAAGAAAACCACATGTTCGAAATCTCAACGCATTGCAGGGTGTCAATAATATGCCGGTCTACGTAAACAATACTATCTTTTACTATTCCCTGAAGATGATAAATAGTTTGCGTTTGGGCGGTGGTTATATTCTTTAACCGTCTGTTATCAGCCTTTAGGGTTCCAATCAATACGGCATCATTCGCCCGGTATTTCTTATACTCTTTTAGGGTTAATTGCAATTGTCCGATGGAAACAACATTTAAACTGTCTTTCGTGCGGTATAACTCATTTTCAGATAAAAGTACATGGGTATTTACCCGGTATAAATTTCGTTCATTTTTAACACGCTTAATGGTGGTATGCTGTACGGCAATAATGGCACATAATACGATCACACCGATAATAACATATTTTCTCATGGTTCTACGTTTAATACTAATACATTCTTTGCCCGTTCCCACAATTCCAAACGGTTATAAAAACCATTGTCACCACCGTTAATCGTACGGGTAATCTGTTTAAACGCCTCATCGGTTGTGGAATCTGATAGGTTGTTTAACCCTTTATTCTGCCACCAACAACACGCCGATTGTACAGCATATTTCGGGGTAGTTAGTTCTTCGGGATAGGTAATAAAATCCACACCTATAAATTTTCCTATACGGTTATAATTTTCCCGACCGGTAAATTGCAACAATCCACGCCCACGGAACCGCCATCCGTCGCCGCTTTCAACCTTGCCATTTCCCATACGGTTAGCATAAACAAGATTTGCGATTTGTTCAGGCTTCCTAGCATATCGGTTGGCGATCTCATCCGTTGGGAAATATTTACCAAAAACTTGCCTTAATCCCGATACGGAATAATTTAAATTTTCCTCCACACATTTAAGGTAGTTACTTTCATGCCCGATCTGGGCAATAAATGCCGCTTTGCGTTCCGGAGTATTGATCTCATACCGAAGAAAGAAAGTATTAAACCACGGCAAATACTTTTCAATATCGGTGTCAATTGCCCACTTCAATATGTTTTTTAATTGCTTAATTGTTATCATTCCTCATCAATTTTATCGTTAAACGCTGTTTTAAAACGGTTGAAAATGATACTATATATAGCATCCATTCGTGGCATATCCACCGTATGATCTTGACAATCTAACCGCATTTGTTTTTTAACGATCTCTTTCCAAGCGCTTTCAAAAAACATCGCTAACGGTTTACCTTGATATTCAAATTTGCGGCAATGCGAAACACCAGCGCTATATGCCCGATCTACATACATATCAATGCGGGCATTTACCCGGTCGTTTTCGTCCAAATGGTTGTTAACCTTAATCCGGATTATTTCTAACGTAATCTCACATTTTGCGCGTTCCATTTCGACGGAAATAATTCCACGCGCTTGATCTAAATTTACATTTTTCATGGCCTCTCCATCAAAATACCGCTCTATTTTCATAAGGGTTTTTTGTGAGGTTATTTGTTGCCATATAAAAACCGCGGCAATGGCTATTAATGTACCAAACTCGGATATAAATATAGCCACAGTAAAGGGATCTTGTGTCATAGGTTTTTAATTTATTACATTCGTATTTCCCACATACCTGATATAGTCAAGTATTGTGATTTTTCTAATACTTCCCGCACTCGGCGAGAAAATAGCCGGCCGTCGGCCGTCATTAATCCAAACTCTCGGATATTAACCCCGTTTGCAGCATCGTACCCAATGGTAAAATTAAAACGTACCGTTGCCGGGGTAAGGTAGGTAACACTTTGAAGAGGAATAATTATAGCATTCTTAATGTTCGTATCTTCCGGGGTGGGTTCCTTTCCATTGGTGCCAATCGCTACATTCACAATTTTGGCACCGGCAACACCGGCCAATGCTTCGGCTGCTGCTGTATAACCAGATGCAACGATTAAGTTTTTTTCTTTACTTCTAAATATTTCTTCACCGTTGAAGTTATACCCTTTCAAATATAATTTACCGGTCATTCTTCTTAACTTATCAAAGTGTATCATCAAAATTTTCTTTTAATTGTTCATCCTTTATAACCGGTTTATTAGTTTCTGTTATTTCATCCGACGTTTTATTTAACAACGTCATATTATAACCTCCCTGGGCTGTATCCGCTACTGGATTTATTGTACCTGATTGTGACATATAACAAGACAAATAAGTTTCACTTTTACTCGTACCATAAGGATAACAACCAAATAAATATCTACATTCACAAAAACTATATCCTCCTGCATCTCCACTATTTAGTCCTCTACCGCCACAATTTATTAATCTATAACAATGGAAAAAACAGTAACTTGCAGCGGAACCGGTAGTAGTGCTTATACCCGTACAATTCACTAAATTTTCACAATTTAAAAATCCAGACCCATTATTTCGTGCCGTTGCATTTGCATAACAATTTGTCAAGTTTAAACATTTATAAAATCCTGCAATAGAACCTACTCCCGTTGCTTCTCCATTACAATTATTTAAACTTGAACAATTATCAAAACAATAAGAACCGTGGCCAGTCGTCGTTTGAGTATATCCATAACAATTATCTAAATATTTACAACCACTATAAGCATAAGCCCCAGTACCGTGTGATGTACAAAAAGCTAAACAATGTGATAAATAATTACATTGATAAAATGCTGCAAATTTGTCTAAACTTGTACATCTTATGGTACCTGAACATTTTAACAAATGATTACATGATTGAAAAGCAATGACTCCTTTACCTTCGGTAACTTCGACATTAAGACCCATTATAAAACAATCATTGTTTAATATATTACTGCCTTTAACTCCGACCATTGTTTCTCCGGCTACTCGTATTTTATTACCTGCCATTCCTACAATTGTTTTAGTTCCTGTTAATTCTAAATCAATCGTTTTATTTATAAAGAAGGAACCCTGCTTAATCAATACGTGGGTATAGTCATTACCGGCAGTGTTGTTTACCCACTCCGCTAATGCTGTGTTGTTGTCTACAACAAACGTGGCCGGTTGTATTGCTTGTATATAATCAACAAGCGTACTATTAAATACCCTATGTCCATCCGGAGTAATTAGCCCTTCATCATTGTCAAAAAAGGTATGATTTGACAATGTTATTAAATCGCTCGGTTTTATCATATCAGTTCTATTTATAGCTTTTATTATAAGAAACCACGAAGGCACGGGAACGGGATTTCTGCGTAACGATCAATGTAGCTAATACAACGCCCGTTGTCGCTTTCAATTGAATCACTCTTCGTCGTTGCTCGATCGTTTTATTTCGATCGGCGACAATAGTCATGACAGTACTTCCAACGCCACCCATATAGGTAATATAGATAACGTCGGCCGTACCATCTCCCCATGCTGTTGTTATTGTTGTCATTATGCAACCTGCCAATTGGTATTACTTGTAACCGTTACGGCAACGGCGGTGCCATCCGCCTCAATCGTCACGCTTGTAGGAGAAATTGTCAATACCGGGTCGCCAGCGGGCTGTGAAATTGTAGCACTTGCAGACTGCCCTCCTGCTGCCACCACATTAATTGCGCGGGTTTTTGGCGCCGTAGTGGTATTCTTTGGTATGTTGATTGTAACGGAAAATTCAAATTCGGACGTTGCTCCGGGATCACCGACAATGGCGGTATTGTTAGCTGTTTCCGCACCTCCGGCAGAATATTTGGACGGCAACGTAATAGTAATATCACCCGCTCCCAGGGAAAAAGTTAATTTACTACTATTTGATTTGCCGGTGACGGTGACGTTTCCGCCATCTTTCCCCGCGGACACATCATTGATGGTGACATATTCGGCCTTCGCTTTTTGCGTTACTGTTAATACTTGATCAGCTACCCCCATCGCCTTAAATGCCGGCGTACTTGTTCGCTGCATACGGCCAGTATGCACACTACCACCAACATTAACTATACCGTCACCCGAACCACTAGACGGGTTTACTGTGTTCCAACTTGTTTTACTCATAACCTTAAATTTTAATGTTCAACTTTCCAATGTTTATTTATTCAACTTTCCAATCCGTATTAGACTTTACTTTTATTTGCTCGTCAAAATCTGCCGTATCTTCCAACCAAACAGTTTGTCGGTTCAATTCTATATATGGTAACATAGGCGAAAATTGGTTATACGCCCGGTTATAATCCCAACTATATGCGTTACGCCATTTACACCATTGCCGGATAGTTAAACTACCTAACACAATGCCGATAGGGTTTTCAATAGCAGTAGTAATTTCCCGGTCGCTACCAGTTATGTTGGGATCTGAAACGATGTTTATTTCACTTGTTCCCGCCATTCCGGAATAGGTGATATTAACTTTATCGTTAGTTCCGTCTCCCCAATAAATCAAAACTGGCATTATAAAAGATGTATTTACCCTGATTATCACTTTTATTTTATCTCCTCGTGGATTAAGTGTAACTAGGTTAGGTGCTAATTCTAACGTAATTACATTGATATTTAGCTGATCGCGTTCTTCCACTTTCAGCCGAAAAAGATTACTTTCGATTAAAGATTGATAAAATCCTAATTCAATTAAATGTGATCTTTCGTTTTTATAATACTCTACGAATTGACGTAATTTTCGTGCTTCCTCCGCGGTTATGTAGCGATTTGTTGCGGCCTCTATCAAAATGCGGAATTGTGCCCAACCGTCAAGGGTAGTGGCAGCACCGGAAATGGTGGCGCCTTCTTCCAATAAGATCACAGGAAACCCAATTGTATTACATGCCTCCCGGATCGCCCACGGGGTACCCATATATTTATGTAAACTGATACTTTGTTTAATTAATTCCCTTTGCTGCTCCTCATCGACTACCATAGCGAAACCCCGTAATCCGTCTACATCAAACTGATCCGCTAAATAAGGCAAAGCGGCAGGGACGCAAACGTCCACCAAATACAACATGAAGGGTGATAAGTCATAATTATCCCACCGCACAGCCACCAATTCCGATAATGCCCCGGCCAATTCGTTACCGCTTAAACTACTTGCGATTACTTGACTTTCCCTTGCATTTTCACTCATGGCTAAAACCTATTAGATTTACTGTTATGCCAGTGCAATTGGCATATTCCCCGGCGCTGATCTCCACATTGGCGGCGGGGGTCAAAACTTCCACATCGTACACACTTTCAATTTTGGCAATTTTCAGTATTTGCGATCTTACCACATCTAACCCCAACTTTCGCCGTTTGCCGATAGCATATTCATTCAGGGAGTTTAATATTTCCGTCCGGGCGGTGGTGGCGTCTCTATCCTCTAATATTGTCACATTAATTGTTATTTCATAGTCCACCCGCACGGCAGCGGCTACAATCACGGTATCGGTTAATGGTCGCACCTTTTCGGCACTGCATACGCCATAAACGTCTGTAATTACCTGTTGGGGCGTTTCGCCACTTTCAGTCAGGGGTACAATTAAGACGGTACCAGGAATGGGGGATGATATGGAAACATCGGTAATGGCGGCATTAGCACTTTTGGCGTGATACTCATACGCTCCCCTGCTTCCCGCGGTGGAGAATTGGGACGGTGCCAACCTAACACGCTCCCTTAACTGTTCGTCGGTTTCCTCATCACTACCGCCCCCGGTAACGTCCAGATTGTGAACGGTGGAAACAAACGCTAACGGGTCTAATATTTTTGTCACCTTGCCAACGCTATACCCGTTGCCGGCTTTCCCTTCCGTTTGTGCTGTCACCAAAATATCAACCTGATTGGTGCCGGGCGATACGGCCACATCGTCCGGGGTTTCAAAGATCATTTTATTGTCAGAAGTGGCAACCCTCGTACCGGCGGGTATCAATACAACCCCGTGACCGGCTATCAGTGTAAAACGGACGGTACACCCGGCATGGGCGGCCGGCAACCGTTCAACGGCCACCAATCCCGCCACATAGTCCAACACCGGCGCGGTGCTGAATTGGTACAATAGTTGCCTCATCCCGGCATTAAAACGCTCAATTAACAGGGTTTCGCGGTACACGATAAACTGTAACATCAATTGTTCCACTTGTGCCGGCTGTAACTCACGGCCTAAAATTGCCTCCAATTGTACCCGGCTTTCGGCCATGATCGCCGCGGGGTCGCGTTCCACAAATACGGGTAAATCTGCCATATCTTATATATTAACGGTTATGGTTATTTGTGCCGCTGACCTGACAACCTCGGCGGTGATCTCAATTGCCCGGCGCTCCGGGGCGGTGGCGGTCAAACGGCACGTTTTTACTTTAATCCGGGTTTCCCAACGGGCAACGGCGGTGGTGATCTCGTATATTAACATCGGTTGCGCCTCCGTCATGGGGCGGTCTATATACTTATATAAATTACTCCCGAACGCCGGGCGTAGGGGGTCGGTTCCGGGTATGGTGGTTAAGATCATGTACACACATTGCGCCATATCCTCCACGCCCTCCACCCGTTTTAAAGGGTCGTTAATACTTACCTGCCAATTCCGGGAATCGCTCATTTTGCACTTGCTTTTAGGGTTATAGTTCCTGTAACCGCTCCACCCATAGGGGGTGCCACTAATACCGGCGTCACAGTCGCCGTGTCAATGCCGGTTATAATCTGTTTGGCTACCGCCTCGGCAATGGCGCCGGCGATACGGTCAATACTTTTATCCTGATCGGCCGTTTGTCCTTTTTCAGCGTCGAACGCCGCTTTTATCTCGCTTTTCAACGTATTTATTGATACTGCCATACTATTTCGTTTTATGGTGTGGGAATCCCCGACACGCCAACGGCGGTGGGGTGTTTGTGTTGTGTTAACTTTATTTGTCCGGCGGTTACCTCCTTCGTGGCGGTCACTTCGCCCGTAACCTTAGTATCACCGTCGATGTTAGTTTCTCCCTTTATATTTACCTCACCAGTAATGTTCAATCTTTTACACTCAATTTTTAACTCTGCATCCGGGGCGGCAACGGTCAACCGCTTATTTTCCGTGTCGTAATATATTTGGGTTCCGTCCGCATACTGTATGCCGGTCGTGGTGGCGCTTGCCCATTCCGGGGGCGTATCGGTGAAACTCCACAAGGCCATAACTATTGCCCCCTGTTCACACGCTGAATCCATCAAACAGGCCACCTGTGTATTAACTTCCAACGGGCGCCAATCTTTCGCTATTTTTGTCGCTGTGGCCGGTAACGATAACCACTCGGATACAATACCAGTATCATCGAACGAAACACGAGCAAAACCAGCATTTTCGCCCGTCCCCAACTCTGATATAATTCCAAATCGCAACATATTAAACTATTTTTCTAATGGTGGCATCCGTGGTATACCCCCCGGACGGGTCTACCGTGTGCCGGGATTCTACAATGTGCCATTTCCCGGCAAATTGCCCGTACCCAGAAAGCGTTATATTAATGCCAGCAACAACCGCCGTGTTGCCCTCCATAGTAACTGTCCCTGTAACCTTATCTTTGTTCTTTTCCTTCAATGCCCCCCGTGTGCGTGCCTCTGCTGCCTTGTCATTATCGGCGTTGCTATCATTTATAACCAATGTATCGCCGCTGTATTCTGCCGCTCCAGTCTGATATTTCATTACGGTATTCGTTCGGGCTTTGCGTTTGGCGATCACGGCGCCGCCGTAGGTTTGGGCGGTTTTGTCCTTCAAACTGCATTTACTTAACATTTTAGGAGTGATCTCCATAACCACCGGTTTCTTTTCCAACTCAACCACGTCCATAAAAACCAATTGACCGCCCCGGACGGAAAACACAAACCCAAATTCTTTAGCAATTCCCGCCAAAAAACCTAAGTCCGTTTGATTCTCTTGTGTCTTCCGTTCAATTTCCACCTCATTTAATGCGGTTGCGCTTCCTACGATTTTTAACCCATGCTTATCCGCAAAATATTGGGCGATCTTTAAAAGCGTTTGTTTTTCAAAAGCTTTACTATTTTTCGTGCGTAAGCTTTTACTAATGGCGGCTGCCAAAGCACGCACGGTTAATGTGTCCGGCGGGGTGTCGAATTGTATTTCGTCAATCTCAAAAACGCCGCAATCCAACAAATCCCCGACATACCCCATTTTTACCGTTAAGGAGTCCCCTTGTTGCGGGTACCAATGCGTTTGCCACAACTTCGCTACATCATCGAAAACTAAATCAATGCTATCACTTTCCGCCTCCACTCTATCCGCATAACTGATTCGGGATAAATAGGGCGATACATCAGCGGTGACATTAGCGCCGGCAATGGTTATTTCAACTTTTATTTTCCTGATCGTTTCCATGGGGGTAGTATATTTTTATCTATAATCTGTAAATCGTCCATAACCGGAACAACTAAAGGGATGCCTATTGGCAATACGGCAGTGATCGGGACGGCGGGATTGGCATCGATCAATATTGCGATACCGGCATTATTGCCATAAAACCGGGCGGCCAACGTATCCCATCTATCCCCAGCGACGGTGGTATAATTAAAACTTTCCATTATTTCCCGCCCTCCCTTGTGGCTGTAAAAGAAACCACCGGGGCGGCATGTTTGCCTACCTTGTCGGCACTATCTGATAACTCCTTTACGTTCATTTCCAAAACTGACATATCGGCGGTATTACTTAAATTACTAAGGTTTTCAGCATATTTAATGGCACCGCTTAATGACGTGGGTAATTCCTTTGCCCGTTGGATAATTTTTTTTGTAGTTTCTACCTTTGTTTTTACATTCGTATATAGCTGTTTGGCGTCTTCGGCTAATTTTTTTACCTCCCATACCCCTTTTTTAACAGTGGTTATACCCTTTTTCATTTTAGTAATAGTAGCTTTTATTTTATTAACGGCGGCTTTCGCTTTGGCTAACTTGGTTGTGATCTCCCCGCCGGGGGTAACTGATACGGTTAAGGGTATCGGCTGTTGTATGGGCGGTACAGTGCTTTTCAATGCCTCGCCAACTGGAACGTCTTTTTTCTTTTCTATGGTGGTGTTTTCTTTTTCCGTTGGGTATTCCAATAGTTTAATGGAAACTCCAACGCTTTCCAAAACGCCGGCGGGACTGTAAGCTTCATTTGTCACGTCCATTCCGGTTATGAAAAAATTCCCGATTATATCTCCTTGTCCGGAAATAAATGGTAACACCTCGCCGGTGGTCATTGACTTTTTTAAGGCTGCAACTTCATCGGCCGGTTCACAAAAAACGCTTTCATACCGTATGTTTAAATTGATCTCTGTTAATTCATCCCCTGTTTTTTGCAAAGCGTCCTTTGTATTCACACGCGGAACACGACCAACCTTAATGCCGTGCGTTTCGCTCCAACTTGCCGGTGCTTTTAACCCTTTAAAAACGTGTGTACCTAATTGTACAAACATATCAGACTAATTAAATGATAAACGTTTTTTATTCTCTGTTTCCTGCCGGATCATCCTTATGATCTCTTCCCGATGAGCGCGTAATAGCTTGATAAATTCGGCGGCAGCCTCCGGGGTGGCACCACCGCCAATGTTAATGGTAGGGGAATAATTCAGCGAAACACCACCGGCATTATTAATGGGGGTAGTAGAGCTGTCAGCGACGGCGGTAATCCCGTTGCCAATATTCCGGGTGGCCTTCACCGTCAACCCCTCGGTCGTGGCGGCTACTGCCGGTGTTCCCTTTTCTATACCGCCGGTTAATCCCTGTGTAATGTTTAGACCATATTCAGCAAAGAGGGTGGACGGGCTGTTAATTCCAAAAAACGATTTGAATTTATTTTTAATCCCTTCGCCTATACCGGTGACACTTTCCCACGCCTCCGAAGCAAGGCTTTTAATTCCATCGGTCAGGCCGTTAATAATATCCCGCCCAAAACCGAAAAACCGCCCCGGCAACTCTGTAAAGAAGGTTGTAACACTTTCCCACATACTGCCAAACCATTCCACGGGATTAAGGGATGAAAAGAAACCTTTAATTCCTTCCCAGGCGTTTGAAAAAATACCCTTCACGCCTTCCCATAATCCGGCGAACCATTCCGCAATAGTGTCCCAATGTTTGATAATCAACCCTACGGGGGCGTAGTTCAAAAACATTTGTTTTATCCAATCCCATGCGGACGAAAACACGTTTTTAACCCCGTCCCACAACCGCCCGAACCATGCTGTAATGCTGTTCCAAATGCCACTAATCCAACCAACGGGGTTTAATCCCGTGAAAAGGTTCTTAATCCAATTCCATACGGATGCAAACACCTTTTTAATCCCATCCCACAACCCCACAAAAAAGGCGCTCACTTTGTCCCAATGTTTCACTAACAAATACACCGCCCCGATCACGGCCATTATAGCGGCAATAATCCAAACCACCGGGCACGCATACAAAGCGCTGTTAAATAACCATTGCGCAACGGCGGCTAACTTCTGTCCTATCACTAAGGCGGCGTACTGTATCCGGAATAACAACATACCGTTTGAAGCGGCGGCAAACAACGCTTTGCCAACACTTATAGCAGTCATAACTCCCCGCAATGCCGCCGCAAACTTGCCAACCGTGAAAGTAACGGCACCGATCACCACCGAAGCGCCGCCCACCACACCCAATAAAGCGGTCAAGCCAATGGATACAGTACTGATTGTATTAGCTAAATAGGGATTTTCCTTTATCCACCCACTCACCTTCAAAACGGCGGCGGTGACCTTTTGCGCCAACGTGTCCAAAGTGGGAATCAAGGCCGTTCCCAACTGGAACATCAACCCCTTTGCGGAATCCGTTACCCGGCTTAAGTTGTCGTTAAACTGCTCGGATGCCTTGGCCGCTTCGGTACTCATCACATACCCCATCCGTTCAGCTTCGGCGCCCATATCCTCCAATCCTTTTGTCCCGCTATTAAGAAGGGGGATAAGGCTTGCGCCTGATCTACCAAATAATTCATAGGCCAATGCCGTTTTTTGGGCGCCATTTTCCATACCCGCAAACTTGCCCGCCAACTCGGTAAATATGGCATTCGGCGTCTTTAAATTGCCCGCGAAATCGCGCACGTTAATCCCTAGATCGGTAAACAGTTTAGCAGTGCTTTTACTCCCGGCGCCCGCTTCAGCTAACTTTTTATTCAACTTTACCATAGCGCCGTTCAACTCGGTTTGTTGCACATTGGAATAACGGGCGGCATACGCTAATTTTTGGTAATCCTCAACTGCCATACCCGTTGATTGTGAAGCTTTCCAAACCTCATCCCCATACGCCGCCGTGGTTTTGGCAATGCCCAACGTAGCCGTACCAATGGCAACACTGGCGCCGGTCATAATACCGCCGGCCGCCATCATAGACTTACCAACCTTTGAGGTGTTACGTTCAAACGCTCTTAATTTGCCCGTCGATTTGTTCACCGCATCGGAAATAATGCGGCTCATTTTGTCGGTAGCTGACAAAACAAAAGCTAATTTTAAAGCGTCGGCCATAAAGTTTAATCTTTATCGTTTTTCTATTCCTGACAATACTACCCGCCGGGGCACTGTCATTTCAATTTCATGCAGTTTTAGCGCGGCATCCAAAAATGTAAAATAATTGTCCGTCGAAAGGTCTAACACCTCATCAATCCCACCGCCGGTGTAGTGTGCTAAAAACACAACGTCCTCGGCGGTTATTGCCCGTTTTTTCCGGGTTCCTCCTTCTCTACGCCGGTTACAAACTCGGTAATCGTTACGATCTCATCATCCGTAAAACAGTCTAAAAGGTCGTCTACCACAATGGGGGTACCGTCCACCAATATTTTTGCGGCTATAATGTTCATTCCCCGTTCTGCGTCGCTCAACTTCTGATTATTGGCTAACTCCATGCTTTTACGCGCGGTTAGTCCTATTACTTCAATGCGGGTGCCGTCCGGTAACTCCATTGCCCGCCGTACCGATAAATCCGGCTTTCGTTTCAATGCTTCCATATTCAATACTATTAAAATTCGTGATTCGCTTATTTCAAATGATAGACTTATATACCTAAATTTTGGCGGCGTTCGGCGGTCAGGTCTTGCCCGTCTACTTTGTAAATATTGTTGATAACGTCCAATTCAACAATTTCCTCACCGCCTATCTCCTGTTTAAAATAGAGGATTGATAAGGTAGTTTCTAACTCGGTGTCCTCTTTGGCCTTATAATTCCCTCCGGGGTGTTTCTTAGGGTACCCTTTTAGGTATATAACAATCGGTTTTTCGGCGGTCATACCGCCCGTGTCATACTCTGCCTTACTGCTCCGTACCATTATATCAAGTGGCTCTAAAGGATTAGCACACACTTTTTGGATATTGTTTTCCGGATACGTCCATTTGATCGTAGCCTCCATTTTTTCAAACCCGTTGAAAAATTCGGCCGTCCCGATCATTCCCAATGCCTTATACTCCGTCATAATAGCAGAAAGATCGGGACACGTCACCTCCGACGCTTGCCCGTGCGTCGAGGTATTATTTACATATACATTGGCGTCATATACTTTATTTATTTTCATGGCTATGCGATTTTAGATAAGGCGGTTAAATCAATCTTATATGTAAACGTCAATCGTTGCATCGGCAATGCCGGCGTAAACTCAATATCAAATGTGATATGCCCCTGTGACATTTCATTTAAGGGGTTGTTTTCCGGGCGGTAATAACATTTTCCGGACACGATTTTACCGGCGGCAGCCAATCCATTTAAATATTGGTTCACGGTATTGCGGATAGCGTCAATATTAGCCTTTGTAAACGGCTTATCAATAAAAGAAATACACGCCTGTTGTATTGTCCGTTTCATAATCACCCGTGTCCGTCGGACACATTCAAACGCTTCTGCATTGACATTGGCCGGGAATCCGGCTGAATAATTTCCCCATTCCACAAGGCCGTTAAGGTTAACGGCGGTGGTAATCCCGGCGGAGTTCAACAAATTCGCTTCGCTCGTTTGGTCGCCCAGGGAAAAAGTTAACGGAACGTCCAAACCTTCCACGCCCGTAATTCGGTGGTTGGAACATGAAAGGTGCCAACCTTCCGTTAAATCTACCTTTGCCCGTAATCCGGCCATAAACGGGGACATCGGCACATTCTGATATTTGTCCGTATCGTCCTTGCTTTCCGGGTTGGCAATCAGGAAGTGAGGAAATAACAGTTTTTGCCCCTCCGTCAATCCCACAAACTCACCTTCACCGGTGCGGGATGCGATGGCCTCATTGAAAGTATACCCGTCCGGGGTGTCGATATAGGCCATGCCTTCCGTTTTATCGGATATAGTTATTAAAGCCTGTTTAACCGCCGGCAACGCGGAGTAACGGGGGGCAATGTAGATCATAGCTTCAAACCCAACCGTTGTTAAAGCCGTTTCAAACAGTTTTAACCCGGTGCGTTCCCCGGTTTCGCTTACCTCTCCAACAATTTTGGCAGTTACTTCGGCATCGTCCGGGGCACCAACTTTGCACACAATCACTAACGCACCCCCGGCGGCGCTATCTTGCATCCTGATAGCACGTAACGCTTCGGGAATCGTGCCGGCGGTGCCAAATTGGGCATCATCTTTTTCATTTTTGCACACCGTTAATTTATTGTTCGTGCCCTTTTCGGCGGTGCCAATCAATCCGATCACGGCCGTAGCCACGTCATTTACAACCGTAAAATCGGCGGGTAAATTCAAGTGTTCTATACCATGTAAAAAACTCATGTTGCATTTTTTATGTCGGATGGCCGACGTTACTTACTTTTTTTCTTTACTTCGACGGGGTTCGGGGCGGGGATGGCGATCTCTTTAATTTGCCCCCTTCTCTCCATTGCCCGTACAGCCGGATTGGTTTCAGGTAATTCGACCAAGTCGCCCCGCTTTAGGGTGTAATCTTTTTGGACTTCGTTTATGCGAAACGCTAAAAAGGGGTTTTTTACTTCATACTTTTTCATACTATCGTTATTTGTTTTATCAGTTCCGTTGGTTCTGAAAGTTCCCTTTGCACGACGTAACGGTCGAATGCAAAGGATAACATATACTGCCAATTATTTTGATTACCGGTAACGTAGCCAAAGGACGAAAATATAACAGGCGTAATGGCGCTAGGGGGACGCCAACCCATTAACCGCCCCTTTACTTCCTCGGCCACGGCGAAAACCCCGTTTTTACCCCGCCGACTTTTGGTTTTGATAAAAGCCTCAAAATTTAGGCTTTCTTTCTGCGTGGTAACGGCCATGTTTTCCGGGGCGTCGTAACTACTGCCGTTATACATTATATATATGTATGGTTTGGCGGTGGGGCGGGGATCGTTCAAAACCTCCACCGTTGGCAACGCTGAAACGTCTACTCCATGCATTTTTAAATGCTCAACAATAGCGTCCTCATAATTCTCGTACATCATAACTTTAGGTTTTCGTTGGGTTCCAAATGGGCAACCATGGTGCGGCCGTCCACCTTCGTTGTGATCTCCGTTATAAAATAGGTTTGTCCGTCAACGATTAAATACTCATCCTTTCCGCTATCCACCGCCTTTTTCAATTCCGGGAACGTGTCGGCGTAGAATTCAGCCGTTGCCCGGTTTGGGCGGTACTCGTACCGTTCCGTATCTCCAATTTGTATGGCTTCCGTCGGGTTTTTAAATAAAACCATTCCAGGCGTTTCCGTGCCAGTGGACGAACGCCACACGACGCGCGTTCCCATCACACTGGCAACTACGGAAAACACTTGCCCGGCCAAACCGTCAAACACATATACCATGACGGTTAAAAAGAAAGTTTTACATCAACCACCTGATCGGCTGCCGCCGCATTACTCCACGCATACCCAACAAAGGTGTTGCCGGTGGCGGTGCCTACAATGTTTTTATCGGTAGTATTATAATACACCTTTTTTCCCTGCGGAATGGCAGTGGTTCCCTTTGGCAAGGAATAAACCCCCTCGATACACAATGCCACCGTTTCCCCCTCTTTTCCCGTTCTCATCGCAACCCCAGCCACATCACCGACAATCACGATTTCGCCGCTTTTTACACCTTCGGCGCCTACGCTATAATCCAATGTTCCGCCGTCTAAAACTTTATTATTCATATCCTAATTTTTAATAATTATTGTATCTGCTTTTATTTCCCGTTTGCCTTCACCGTTCCCCGCCAATCAATGGCGGCGGTTCCAAATTCGCCCCGGACGCCATATTTAATGGAATCGGTATTAAAATCGTCTTCGGTGTTAACCCGTAACGCTTCGTTACCGTCAAGGTAGGCATATAACAAACCGTCAACCGCCGTGGGATCTGCAAGTAAATACCATTCATCCGGATGCGTTAGTCGCGGCTCCACTATTACGTTAAATTTATTAGTAAACACATTGACATCTTTAGTATTTGAGGCCGTTATTGCTGTTACCAGCTTCAACGCCTGTACCTCCAATTCAGCCGGGACGATCAAAAATTTTGGCTCAACACGGATACGGCGTTTCCCGTTAATCCCGGTTTGCTTTTTGGCCTTCACCATTGCCGCCGTTAATCCGGCCTCGCTCAATGCGGATGAGGCACCGGTAATGATATTATTGTGATCGGTGGAATACAAATTTTTACCGTCGCTCATTTTCACATTGTCCGTAATCAATCCCCAAACCAAATCCCCCCGTTTTTCATCCCAATCCTTTACAAACCGCTGCGGAATAATAGAAAATGCCCCCAAATCATCGTTGATAAACGCCTGACGGGTAAACTGTATACCCTCGGCGTAACTCTTTACCCTAATGGACTGCTTACCCTCCTTTAAAGTGGTGTACTTTATTTCGCCTCCTTCGGCTATTTCTGTCATACCGTTATCGGTTTCCACCTGATAAAGCGCCTTTTCCCGGAAATCATTAACCGTAGTTTGCCGGGCGATCAGGTGCCAAAATTCCGGGGCGAAACCGTAATCAGCCCGTAACATCTTATCGATCACATTTTCAAACAATAGCGGGAAATCGCCCGTTGAGTGCATACGCTGACCAAATACCACCTTTGCGACACCCATTTTATCCATACCCCTTACGTTAACTCCTCTTTCCGTTAACAAATCCTTTGCAATTTCCACCAAGGTCATACCCCTAAATTGCCGGGCATCTTCGTCTAATTTAAAAGTAGATGGGGCGACACGGTTTAGAATCATCCCTTCAACGGCGGTGCGTTTCTTATCAATGGCTTCAGCACCAACACGGGCGTCATGTAAACTGTTCGGGGGTTGGGTCTGCTTGCCGGCCGCCTTAATGATAATTTCCTGCCGGCAATCCTCAACCGTTTTATCACTTTGATATAACTCAATACCGTATGTATCCGGCAAACCTGCCGATCGCACCGACGTAAGAATTGAATTTAACCTAGTACGTTCGGCGGTGGTCGCCTCCTTGCGGATATTTTCAATATCCGGCGTTTTTTGGGGGGTACCCTCATTCTTTGGGCTTTCTTTTGTTTCTTGTGCCATATTACGTATTTTATCAATTATAATAACCTCGTTTGTATCTCCTTCTTGGGCGCTCCGGGTGCCGCTGTTTATATCAGCCCCAATACTACAAAATGACAACTCCGTTGGCATCCAATCAACGGCACGGTAAATGGGGCGTTCCCCTTCGGCCTGTGGTTCCCTCTCAAACTTATACACCCGGTACCCAACCGATATATCGCTAACAATACCGTCCTCAATATCTTTAAATACCCCTTCTACCTCGGCACGTTGTGAAAATCGGATTGTTGCCCACATTTCCCGTTTTTTCTCGTCAAACCAAACCTTTATTGTTCGTCCGAACTGATTTAAAACGGAGTACGTTTTATGGGTGTCTAACACCGGTAATCCCTTATTAATCCGTTCTACCCGTACGGAAACGGCGGTACACTGTAAAACCTCGTTATAATCTTCCTCCCAACCGGTGCGGAAAACGGGGGTTTCCGTAGCAAAAACCACATCGACGGTGCGGTTTGCCTTATCCAATGTGGTTGGCTGAATAAGCGCCCGGCCATACTGTTTTGTAAATACTCTGTTCATATATCAAAATCTTAATGGTTAATCTTTCGTAGGTTGAGAATCATCCGGGGTGGAGGTAATACTTGCCAACGTAATACCCATATTTTTAAGCCGCTGTATATCTTGGGCATATTCGGTAAAAAATTCCTCCGGCTCCCGCCCGGTTTCCCGTATGATCTCGGATAAGGTAGCTAACCCGTTTTTTATACTCGTTACTTGGGCGCTGACTTCTTTAACCGGGTCTAACTGCTGAACACGGGGTGCAGTCCAGTCGGCACGGATGGAGTGAGTAATTTTGCCGCTCACAATACAGGCATTAATAAACCACCCCCAAATAGGAGCGCAAAATTGCGGTACCATAAGGTTATATTGCCAACTTTTGAAATTATTAGTAACGTCAATTTTTGCCATACGTCCAGACGTAAAATTTACCTTTGAATAATCCATTGTTAGCATTTCATAAGTAATGCCATAAGCAGCGGCAATTCCTTGCAAAATACGGGCGGCGTAGGGGTCATAATCGCTTACGCTCGGCGGATTGGCAAATTCTACACTTTCAGCGCTTCCCAGGTGTTCGATTATTCCCGGCTCTAAATCCTCTATCGGCTCGGTGTTCGTGTCCTCTGACCCTAACACGAACGCCGCAAAACAGGCGGCAATCTTTTGTTTTACTAATTGTGCATCTTCATAGTCCGAAAAGTCACCCATTTTCATAAAAGAGGCAAGGCCAAACGGTATGCCTCGACATTGTCCGATACGCAATATTTCAAACGCATGGATAACGTCAGACTCCGGAAAAAAACGGCTTTCATTCGCTACGCCAAATACAATACCGTCGCCGGGGTGGTAGTCAAAAAGCCAATACCCCAGCAACTCACCAGCGACGCTGTATTGAACACCTAGCCGGGCAATCCCTTTTTCATTGTGTCCATTCCGGCTGTGATCGATCTGATCGCCCTCGCAAAGCTGAATTTTTAAAGGTACCCCGCAATCGTCCCCAACCTCCAACTTAACCCACCGTTTTATTGCAATTACATCGCCACCTTCCACAATGGTACGCATTGCCAATTCTTGTAGACCGTAAAACGTACTTTTGCCGTACCAATCGCATACCGTCGTTTCAGCCCATAATTTCCAAATCTCCTTAACCTTTTTGGTTTTTGTGAGGTCGCCTAATGGCGCCGGTTGTATACCTTCACCGATAGTATGTTTTGTAATACATTCAACTGCCCGCTTTGCCCAACCGTTATTACGTACCATGTGACGTGACCGATTACGTAAAGTAACAAGCGCCCCGGCGATCTCCCGGTTGGCACCTGTACTTCCGGCCATACGGAAAGATTTACCCCGCCGCCCTTTGTCGGCAGCTTCGTAAATTCGTTTACCGACTTTACATACTTTAATATCGTAACCAAATACCCGCATTAGCCTTTAAAATAACCACGGTCAACACTTCCGAACCGACGGCGCCTTGGCATCCGTTCCGGGAATAAATCGGCCTCCATCATCTTTAATGCCTCCTTCATTTCGGAAAGTGACCGGTAATTAACCGTTTTATCGCCGTAACTGACCGATTGGACGCCATTAACAATGGCCTGTTTTAGTTTTTGGTAATCCTCTGTGGTGTATGCCATAATGAGTGCTATTTTTGACGAAAATAGCACATTGGAAAATCATAAAAAACTGATTTACAAAAACATGGAAAGAACTTGCCACGTTTCGGGAAAATGTGGAAAATTTTATCTATCCCAAAAAGAAGATCGCCGACGCTTTCGTTCCCCCGTTCGCCGGGGGACATTTTCGGTGGGGGCGGGTTGCATTCCGCCCAATGCGGCCAATTGTTCCGGCCTCAAACGGTCTAACCCCAAAATCACAGCGGCGGCACGGGCATACACCCGGCAATCAATAGGTTCGTTTCGCTCATACTTCTTTACCCACTCATAACGGGGGTACCCCCGGACAATCCGTTTTATCTGTTCTTCTGCCGTTAGGCCTCTAAAATAATGCTCGTCATACTGCGGAAAATGGCAATAATTGGGGGGTGGGGTACCGTTTTCGTCCTTTTCCAATCGCAAACAGGCGTATAACTCGGACTTTAAAAAACTGACTCCTACATTATACTGCCTTAACTTTCCAACCCGTTTGCCCGATTTTGTCACGTCCACCGTTTTTGGCGGAGCAAACGCCATACCTAAATTATCCTGTCCTTTTATCGGAATAACGCGGGACACGTCGAACCGCCGGCAAAAATCGTAAACGTGTGTGGTATTAAACCCGCTATCCACCGCCATTAACTTAATAGGTAACCCCATACCGTCCGAACGTAAAAAACGCTCGTTCACCACCTCTGTCAACTTATCCCATACCGCAATTCCGGCGGTGTCACCCTCCAAAACCCGGTAATCAATAGAATAGCTCCGCTTATCAGCACACCAACCCACAATTTCCAACTCGACCCGGTCACGCTGAACGTCTACACCGGACGTGAGAAAACAAACTCCCTCCGGTACCTCATTTATTTTATAATCCTCCCGGCGGTTAAAAAGACTCTTATACGGCGGTGCTTCTCCCTTCTCTGCCCAACTTTCCCCCAATACCGTATTAACAAAAACCTTTAATTTATAAGGGTCGTTCTTTGCCTTAACAAACTGGTCGGCAATTTCAGACCATGCTAACCAACCGAACGGACTATATAAAGCGTTTAAATGAAACCCAATAGATTCAGCGCTCACTCGTTCCGCTACCTCCGGTATCCATTCTCCATGAGCGAACATTTCAACTTTATGCCGTTCCTCTATTGCCGCCCCACAATGGGCGCAAATATACCGGGAGGTTTCCGGCTTCCCCTCATCCCATTTCAATTGCGAAAAAATAAGCCTCTGCATTCCTCCGCAATACGGGCATGGTACATAGTAATAATTTTTATCTGTTTCGTCAAACTCCGATTCAATCGCCGACATGCCGGTAATGGTGGGGGTAGAAATAATGAAAATTTTCTTATTCGGGAATGTTCGGGTACGGGCAATAGCCAACTCGATTGGCGAACCCTCACCCTCAAGATCACGGGGATAAGCGTCCACTTCGTCCAAAATAAGGTTTCTAATCGGTACAGATCGTAACCCCGCTGGACTATTCGCACCCGCCAAAATAAACAGGCCACCAGGAAAGTTCTTTTGTGTAATCGTATTTTTACCGTCCCGGCTCTTATTCTCTGAAACTCGGCTTTTCAACTCCGGGCACATATCAATAAACGGGTCAATCCGCCCCTTACTCATACGTTTAACCATCCCGTCCGTTGGCTGCACCATCATTGTGGGTGCTGGGCATATATGAATAACATAACCGATAAAATTATTACCCGCTTCCGTTGCACCCACTTGTGCCGCTTTCATAAACACAATCTTTTTGTAAGGTTCCCGCACACTCAAACAGTCCATAATTTTACGTAGATAAGGGGTACGGCTCGTTCGATACCGTCCCGGTTCTGCGGACGAAACCGGGGCAAGATACCTATATTGGTCTGCCCATTCCGATACGGATATACGGTTAACCGGCTTCAAACCCTCGAACAACCCTTTTATATCCCCGTACTTGTCCATTACTTAATATATAGATCGGCTAACCGTTCTAATTCAGCCGCGATAGCGTCATATATTATATTATTTACCTTTGTCCGATTATCCCCCGCTGCTAAAATTTCGTCCGTCACCCGATCGGGAACCGCTAACAAAGCATCCCGCAATTCTTTACCGGCATTAAATAACTGATCTTGTACCCTCTGTTTTAAAATTAATGTTCCCTGCTTCTCCAATAACTCCAATTCAGCTGTTTTCGCTTTTGCTACCTCCTTACGCCTTTGCGCCTCCGCAAATGTTATCTTATCCTCCGTTTTCTTTTCACTTTCAATATCTGTTTTTACCTGATCTTCTGCCCTCTCATCCGTCATGATGTCTCCTTTCTGATCTTCCACCGCCGCCGGGTCAAATGTCCTTATATACTCTGCTAACTTCTCCCTCAACGGTTGCGTCAAATGATGCGTTCCGTTAATATGCTTATACCAATGTACCGCGGCCGGCTCCGGGTTAATACAAATGGGCGACGTCTTACCCTCACCAACTCGTCGCCAACACTGCAAAGGAATCCCGCCTCGTTTAATGGCTAATGTCACCGTCCGATTATTTAATCCGGTTAACACTTCAAATTCCGACACCTTAACCCACCCTTTAGGTACAATTGCATAACTTTTACCCATAAAACACCATATATAAAACCTACGTATCCAATAATACCCTATAAAGCAACAATTAACAAACTTAGAATAAAACCACTTCGTATAAGATTTTCATTCCTTAACTAACGCGAAACTGCGGTGACGCCTACCCTCATACCAACCACCCGGAAAGAACCTAACCCCGGTTAATTTTTAATCTTATTAACTTTAGCTTTTAATATCCCCGTAACCCGTGCCCTTATTTCGGTACCCATAAACGCCGACACGTCCTCGGCTATACTTTTACTCGTCCCCATGGTAAATGGTGAGGCCGTTTTAATTTCCGTTATCCTCACTTTGCTGCCTGTCGTTTTAGAACTTTCTGGAATAAACCCACGGCCTTTAACATACCGGCCACGGCTGTAAACTCCTTTGTGCCCACTTGTCATGGTGGTAATAAATGTGTTATGAATAACAACGGTTTTACCTTTGTGGATAGCCACTGTAATATTGCCCCGCGTTTGTTTGGGTTTAAATGCAATTATCGGAACGGGCGAATAATTGATTTTTATACCTCCATATAGCCGAATGGAGGTTGCTTTTGGGGAAACAACGGCAATACGACTTAAATACTTTTGTGCAATATTATACTCGGCTTTTATTTGTTTATTAATTTGGGGGATACTCCGGGATAAAGCACTATTTATGCCTTGTGCCGTCCCTCGTAAAATTTCATTTTCTGATAGATAATTTTTAAACTCGCGCTGTAGGTGTTCAATTTCTCCCCGCTTCTCCTGGGTAATGATTATTTCCATTATTACTGATTTCCATATTGGTTAGACACTGATTTATTTTCACATAAGCGGACACCGATTTAGGGGTACGCTGTTTAAAATACTCAAACCAGCGACGCGAAACGCCCGCGGTTTTACATAGCTTATTTATTGAAATATTCTGACTGTTTGCCCGTCGGACAATATCACTGGCTAAATCTTCCATAATCTTAATTTATTGAGTTAATATGTATTCAAGTATCAGACCGGGAAACATTCGCATATAAGCCGATTTGATAGCTATTAAGGTGTCCGGGTCTTCAATAAAGCGGTGTAATTCTTTTGTTACACTCAATTTCAACCTATTATCTATAATTTGATAACCTTCCAAGTCCGTAAGCATTAAAATGCTTTTATCTGTTTCAGCTTTAGCCGCATCATATAATTCCCGCCATTTGTCGGCAAAATTTTTGGGAATCATCGGCAAACCCTCCGCAACTTTCCAACTTTTCAGCGCTGCCAATCTGTTTGTTATTCGATTCCCGTTGGCATCCAACCAATTGGTTTTTTCATAATGATTTATAAACCGTGCGACCTCATCTACTGGATTTAAAATCTTTCTTTCAAAAAATAAAAACTCTAAAAAAAATATTCTCTCTTTCTTATTTTCTCTTTCCGTGGTTTCCGAAGAAAGAGAAAGAGTTTTGTTTGATTTAATTTTCTGTTTTATGTTGTCTGAACGATTTACGCCCGGACTACTGTTTAAATTACTCACCGGACTATTTCTCAAACTACTGTTTAAACTACTTTCCGAACTCCTGTAATTTTTACAGGGATTCAATAAAGTATAAGATGAATTTTGCTTTATAGCTTTGCCACTTGTAAAGTCAATTAACCCGGCTTGTTTTAATGTGTTCTTATACTTGATTAGCGATTTTTCGCTCATATTAAGATAAGCACATATTAGCCGGTTGCTTTGATTGAACGGATTTTTCCAAGCGAGTTTATTTGACGTATGCAATAAATATAAGTACAAATCACCCTCCGCACCGGTAATAATCCCCTGTTCTCTCAAACTCCAGTAATTGTTAATTAACTCTATATAATTCATAACTTACCTTTACGGTTTAGTCTACTATCTTTAGCCGGCCTCATCACATTTGAAATATTCCGAACACTTAAACCCTTTGCGGGGTTGAAACTCTTTAAAATCACAACTATTAAAAGCTACATGACCGTTTACCCATGTTGCGAAGTCTTTTTCATATTGGGTTGGGGTACGGGTATTAGTATAATCCCGATAGGGCATGACAAACGGTGTTATTTTCAATTTTTTCAATTGTTTAACTCGTTCGTAATCCTCATGTATAGTAGAATTATAACCGATCAACACGTAACATACGATTTTATGCGAATTAATAAAACGCAACATATTTTCAATATGCGGTAAAATCTTGTCTTTGGGGTTATCCCACGCAATATGTATGCGACCAGATAATTTCAACCTATTAAGATTATATGCCTGTTCCTCATCCATAATACGCACATCAACACCGTGTAGATTAACGGGTTGTCCGGCATTTATAAGATATTTAATCGCTTCTCGCCATTCGGGATTAGCAAAAAAATTATTATCCAACACCTCAATCCATTTACCGGCAGGGTTCAGATCATAGGGAATAGAAGGGGCAATATATCCCTCTTTCTCCCGAACAACACAAAAGGGACATTTACGAATACAACCTCGTGAAAAGTATTGTAATGAAAATGGATGATTGGGGTATATACTATAATCTAATACACGAATTTCGTCTATTTCCGGCGGTAATTTTGAATGAATATCGTACCCGGTGCCGCCGGTAATAATTCTCTCTGACTGTATCCACGTTTGTTGATCCGGGGAAAAAGTGAAAATCTTTGATTTATAAACGATATCATAAGATTCAAAATAATTTATCCATTCCACTGAATCACCGGCCTTTTTATGAAAAGCCGCAACTTTCATTAGTGCAAGATTTGGAAATTTCTTACCGTCTACATCTATTAACCCGATTTTCATAATATAGTAATATATTTATCATTAATTGTATCGCCTATTTGAATTAATCCTTTCTCTTCTAATTCTTTTAATTCATAATCTATGGTTGTGCAATTTTTCAAACGCCATTTCAAGTCTTTTACTATAAGTACATGAGTAGGGCGAACACAGGCAACCTCTTTCTCTTTTATAATATTTTTAATAACTTCTAATAAATTCATACTTAAATATTGAAGAAGAAACTCCACCTATTATGAGACTGTTTGACAACGTATATATTTTTAGATGTGAGTTTCTTCATTTATTTGCTATCTTATTCTGTATTCTTGTCTTTGTCATGAAATTTGAACCAACTTGCTCGGTTCGCTTTCGCATCTAGTTCTGCAAGTTTTAAACGATCAAACCGTACCTTACTATTATTTTTCCCGTCCTTTACTTTTTGCAAAAGACCTTCATTAACCCACCTATCAACCGTACCACGGCCATACCCTCCCTTACTTCGGGGTTTTGTTGCCTCATTATAGGATATATAACGGCTTAGTTGTCCACTTTCAATTAATGCGGTGATGCGGCCCAGATCATAACACCTTTGTGTTATTTTGTCCATTGAATCGGCTGCACTTTCTCTCATCACGATCAGCGTTTCACGTATAAATTTTTTAACTTCCGTATTTTCCATATTATTATCTTTCACGTGTCACAACTGCGTAATCATCATTATCTCTAGATTCTACTTTAAATACATAACCGTGTCTTCTTAATTTAGATGCTTTGGTACGAAGATTTGACACTGTTATTTCCTTTCTTGTAAATGTTTGAAATTCACCTATTTTAATTGATTTCAGCGTTTCTGGCCAGTCAATTTTTGTAACTTTTTTTGTAGTTTCCGATTTTTCCATTACATTTGAGAATTATATTTTTTTATTGCAACTTGTAATTGCATTAAACAATTATTTACTACAAATATATACGCATTTGTGTAAAAAATCAAATAAAATTACGCAAAAGAGTAAAAACTACTATAAGTACATGATAAACAAAAGAATAGAACTAATAATAAATACCTATTGTAAGGGTAGTAAAAGCGAATTTGCCAAAAAACTAGGAGTTACCCCTTCCGTTATTGGTAATATCACCGGATTAAGACAAGGGGCACCTAGCTTTATGTTACTGGAAAAAATTGCAAATACATTCCCTCAAATAAATTGTGAATGGTTACTTACCGGACGTGGAGGAATAGACAAAAAAGAAACACAAAACAATATCAATACTAACGAAGTCGATATATTAAAGCGACTTATTAAAGCACAGGATAAAATAATAGAGTTACAAAAGCAAAATGCTGAATTAACCACAAAACTGGAAAAACTAACAAGCGAAGAGACAAAAGACAAAAAGGAAAATACGATCTTAAAAAGAGGACAATAGTCTAAAAATTAAACAATATAATATTGGCTTACAAAAACATGAAATTCAATGTAAGCTCTTACATTTTCTCCCAAGTCTTTATGTATATTATATAATGATATATCCTATTTAATATACACGACAAATATACTTCTTATTTAAAATTACTACAAATTGATATTTTACCAAAGCTATTAATTAAAAAATCGAATTACACATAAGTTACACACAAACACTTCAAATATATGTATAAATAATTATAAATCAACACTTTGACAAAGGTAAGACATTTATTATGGCATGCAAGAGGTCGTCGGTTCGACTCCGATATTCTCCACAAAAGCCGCAAAAACTGAATCAGAGCAGTAATTGCGGCTTTTTTATATTTGATGCCGGTTAGACAGGAAAGGCAGGAACCCCAACGTCTCATCCGGCAACGAAGGTCTTTGCAGGCCAGGATCCTTTCCGTAGGCCGGCAAAAAATACCGGCATTTTACAAGAAATGATATCCGAAGAAAGAATACTATCCTTTCAATGCTTTTTTCAATTTACTTTTCAAACTGCCGGGACCGTATCCGCTCCACATATCGGTAATTTTTCCCTCCGGTGAAATCAGCACGTAATGCGGAATGCCTACGACTTTGTATTGAGCGGCTAGTCCCGTACGTCCCCTTCTCAACTCATTCCACTGAATTCCGCTCATCTTTTTCTCCCGTACAAATTTTTGCCAGGAAGCTTTGGAATCTTCATTAATACTGACTACCGACAGTTTATCCTTGTACATTTCCGCAATCTCTTCCATTTCCGGAATAGCCTGAATACACGGACCGCAACCCGTACTCCAGAAATCCAGCAGGATGTATTTCCCTCTGAGTTCCGCCAGATGATGCAGGTTGCCGTCCAGGTCATATAAATTTCCGTCCACCATTTCCTCCCCCACATTCACTTCTTTTCCCAAATTCATATACTCCGTAATCGTCTGTCCCTCAATCGTCTGCTTATCGGCCTCCGACATCCGGGAATAGAGGGCCCTGAGGTCCGCTAAATAAGGACAATCTTTATCCCATTGCAAACGACTGGCTTCACTGCTGTATTTATCCAGCCATACCCGGGTAACCGGAGCTGATTTCAATACCTCGAATTTTTTTCGCTCTACGATATCCTCCAGAGGTTTTTCCAGCTTGCGGAGGGAATCGACCTGTGCAAAAGCGATTTCCATATACGCCTCATCCCCTCCATGCTCCCGAAATAACGCACTAAAAATTTTCGCTTCTTCCACGGAATACTTCAATAATTCGATTTGCTCGGGACACATAGCTTCGAAAAAACGCCTTACTTCGGCTTGTTCCGGTATATCGCTCTGAACTTCCCAGGTCTGTAACAGCCTATCGTTTCCGGTAATACGCACATATTTGCCGGGAGCCACCCATATTTCCTGCCAGAAAGAAGGAAAGCCTTTGCTGTCGGACATCAGCAGCAATTGCCGTATCTCTTCTCCAATCGTGTCCCGGAACGAAAATTTTCCGTTGATCACGGTATCCCGGCCCACTTCCTTCAACAAATCCCCCTCTGCAACCCGAAACTCCAGAATCGTACTATCGGGAACGTTCGTCAATTCCCCTTCAATGAGAAACTCATTGTGGGGCACCGAGGGAGCTGAACAAGCTCCTATAAAAAAAATGCCCCCTAAGAAAAACATAAGCCATCCATTCTTTTTCATGATCTTCAATTTAAAGTTCATCCAACGTTGAGGTATAAATCCTACAACTTCAAAATTAAGCCTTTTTTTTATAAATTTACCTTTATTTATATAGAATTTTACCTTCCACATCCGAAAATAGAAGCGCTACTTCTCCCTTCTCCGGTTTCCGGTAATTTTCCAGCGAAAGAGGACCGAAGAGCATAAGTGCTTTTCCAAAACATTGTCCGTTTTCTTTTTTTTTGCTAACTTAGCCATCTCAACCTTAACCCCAAAACCATGGAAGGAGAACAACAGATACTTACCAAAAAAATCAGTCCGTATAAAATCATCTATCCGATATTGATCGGGCTGGCGGTAGTGTCTTACATGCTCTATAAAGAATTCGACCTGAAAGCCTTCGAGCAGATCACCTTCACCTGGGTGTCTGCCGCCTGGTTACTGGTTGCCGTATTATGTATGGCGGTACGGGACCTCGGGTATGTGATCCGGTTACGGATTCTTTCGGGAGAGCGGCTTTCGTGGCTGCAATCTCTCCGGATCATTTTCCTCTGGGAATTCACTTCGGCCGTAACTCCTTCGGCCATCGGAGGTACGAGTATCGCCATTTTATTTGTCAACAAAGAAGGAGTAAAGGTAGGGAGGAGTTCCGCCATTGTAATGGCCACTTCTTTTTTGGATGAATTGTATTTCATCCTCATGTTTCCCGTCATTCTTCTTTTCGTCAACCATGTTCGTCTTTGGGAAATGCCGGGAGCCAGTAAAGCGGTCGTAGACAGCCTCTTTTGGTTCGCTGTGGGCGGATATACGCTCAAACTGCTGTACTTACTGGTGCTTAGTTACGGATTATTCAAAAATCCGAGGGGATTAAAATACCTGCTTTTGAAATGTTTTAAGTTCCGGCTTTTACGGAAATGGCGTCAGAATGCCAATGAAGCGGGGTATGACATCATCCGGAATTCCTACGAGTTAAGAAACATGCCTTTTTCATTTTGGTTAAAAACGTTCGGTGCCACTTTTTTTTCATGGACGGCCCGCTATTGGGTAGTCAACGCTATCCTGATGGCATTCTGGGCGGGGCGTTACGATTGGGCGGAACATTTTCTGATATTTGCCCGTCAACTGGTCATGTGGATCATGATGTTAATCAGTCCCACTCCCGGCGGAAGCGGTTTTGCCGAATACGTATTTTCCAAATATCTGGGCGAGTTCCTGCCCAGCGCAGGAGTAGCCGTAGCCATGGCGATCTTATGGCGGTTAATCAGTTATTACCCTTATTTATTCATCGGTGCCTTTCTGGTTCCCAAATGGATCGGGAAACATTTCGGAGGAGGCGCCTCTCAAAAATCAACTCCTAAAATCCGATAGATATGGCTCGTATGTTTGAAAGAAAAGACAACCGAAAGTTCGAAATAAAGCCCCGTTACTGGGATGCCGATCAGGAAGAGCGAGAAGAACGGGAAAAAAGAATCAAGGCGGAATTGGGAATCGATAAGGACGAAAAAGATATCTATATTCCGAACGTAAAAGGACGTTTTACCGACCTGTACAGGCAGAGAAAAGCCAACCGCCACGGATACAATGGCCGATACATTGTACGCTTGTTTTTGGTACTGATCATCGTCTTTTTGGTATTACTATTCATTATGATGCGTTATTCCGAAGGAGTACTCCGCTTTTTCGGCATGTAATAAAAACAAATATGGCAGATATTATTCAATTATTGCCCGATTCTGTAGCAAATCAGATTGCGGCGGGAGAGGTTGTGCAACGGCCGGCCTCTGTGGTGAAAGAACTGATGGAAAACGCCGTCGATGCCGGAGCCGCACATATTCACGTCCTATTAAAAAATGTAGGAAAAGCGATCGTACAGGTCATCGACGACGGGAAAGGCATGTCGCCTATGGATGCCCGCATGGCTTTCGAACGCCACGCTACCTCTAAAATCTCTTCCGCCCAGGACCTTTTCAACATCCATACTTTAGGGTTCCGGGGAGAGGCTTTACCCTCCATAGCCTCCGTGGCCGAGGTGGAACTCAAAACCCGCCGGGAAGAAGACGAACTGGGAACGTTTTTGCAAATCACGGCTTCGGAATTAAAAAAACAGGAAGCGGTAAACACTTCCCGGGGGACCAATATCTGTGTAAAAAATTTATTTTTCAACATTCCCGCCCGGCGTAAGTTTCTCAAGTCCGATACAACCGAGTTGAGAAACATCATCCAGGAATTCCTCCGGGTAGCTTTGACGAATCCGGAAATTTCTTTCGTCCTGACGAACAATGGAAATGAAATTTATAACCTGCCGTCTACCGGACTCCGGCAGCGGATCGTCAATGTATTCGGAAAAAACATCAACTCCAAACTGATCGGCATCGAATGCAACACCAGTCTGCTATCTATCCGGGGATTTGTGTGCAGTCCGGAACATTCCCGCAAGACCTACGGAGAACAATACTTTTTCGTGAACAACCGGTTTATGAAACACAATTTTTTTCATAAAGCGGTAACGGAAGCTTATTCCGGTTTAATCGGTCCGGATTGTATTCCTTCTTATTTTTTATATTTTACGGTCGATCCTTCTTATATCGACGTGAATATCCATCCCACTAAAACGGAAATAAAATTTCAGAACGAAACGGACTTCTTCCAGATATTGATGGCCGGTATAAAAGAATCTTTGGGTAAATTCAACGTTACTCCCCCTCTGGATTTCGATACAGAAGGGGAAATCAGCTATACCCCACCCGCCCAAAAGGAAGCGGCCACCCCTTATCTCCCGAAAGTAAATTACAATCCCAATTACAATCCTTTTCATTACAAATCCGGCATCCACATCGAAGATTCGGACTTTGAGAAAAAATCGGTTCCCGCTTCCCACAAAGTTCCCGCCAATTGGGAAACCTTATTCGAAGGATTGAAAGAGCAGCATGAACCGCAACAAACCTCTCTGCCGGGTATGACGGAGGCCGATCTTTCCGCAACTCTTCCTTCCGTCCCTTCTTTCATTCAAATGAAGGGACGTTACATCGTCACTCCCGTCCATTCGGGTCTGATGTTCATCGATCAGAAAAAGGCTCACGAACGGATTCTTTTCGAACAATATCTGAAAACGCTGGAAGACCGGAAAGTAAACGGACAAAAGAATTTGTTCCCCGAAACACTGGAACTTTCTGCTTCGGACTTCTCTCTTTTACAAGACATTCGCGAAGATTTGGAATTTTTGGGATTCGAACTTCATGAATCGGGACAGAATGGTTTTGCCGTCTACGCTACCCCTCCGGATCTTTCCTGTTCCCGCGCCCGTGCGGTATTAACCCAACTGATAGAACATTACAAAGATACGGAAGGGGATATCAAAACCAAAATGTAAGAACGTTTGGCCCTCGCCTTGGCGAAAGCTTCGGCTATCGGTTACGACACGGTGCTGAATCCGGCAGAAATGAACGAATTAATGGATAATCTTTTTGCCTGCACCCACCACAATTATACCGCCGACGGTAAAACCATCATTCACATTCTCCGTTCAGAAGAAGTGCATACCTGGTTTAAATAAACAGAGCGGACAAATCGGAGATAACAATCGTCCAGCTAGTTACTCCTACCACGCGTTTCTCCTTAACACTACTTAACAGATCGAATACTGCGGTTAAGGAGATTCCAGCACGATATTTGTATAAAAACGGGCATATTCAGCCAGACTAAAAACGAAGACGATGAATAAAGAGGAAGCATTACGTTACCATGAAGCCGGGCGACCCGGCAAAATTGAGGTTATACCTACCAAACCTCACAGTACACAACACGACCTGTCTTTAGCGTATTCTCCCGGAGTGGCAGAACCTTGCCTGGAAATCCGGAAAGACGCTTCCCAGGCATACCGCTATACGGCCAAAAGTAATCTCGTAGCGGTTATTTCCAACGGAACGGCCGTACTCGGATTAGGGGATATCGGCGCTTTGTCGGGGAAACCCGTTATGGAAGGGAAAGGCCTTCTTTTCAAGATCTTCGCCGATATCGATGTATTCGACATCGAACTCGACACCAAAGATGTGAGCCAATTTATAGAAACCGTAAAACGAATCGCCCCTACTTTCGGAGGTATCAACCTGGAAGACATCAAAGCTCCCGAATGCTTTGAGATCGAAAGACGGTTGAAAGCGGAACTGGACATTCCGGTGATGCACGACGACCAGCACGGAACAGCCATCATTTCGGGAGCCGGCCTTTTAAACGCCCTGGAACTCAACGGCAAAAAAATAGACGAAATCCGGGTGGTGGTCAACGGAGCCGGAGCGGCGGCAATCTCTTGTGCCCGCTTCTATTATGCTTTAGGGGTAAAACCCGGCAATATCGCCATGTGCGACAGCAAAGGAGTCATCCGGACTTCCCGGACCGATCTCAATGCCGAAAAAAGAGAATTCGCTCTCGACACCGAATCCGTTACTTTAGCGGAAGTACTGAAAGGAGCCGATGTATTTCTGGGATTATCTGTAGCGGACGTGCTCACGGAAGAAATGATACAGAGTATGGCGAAAGACCCTATCGTATTCGCCCTGGCCAATCCGGACCCTGAAATTTCTTATGAAAAAGCGATGCATTCCCGGCCGGACGTTATCTTTGCCACCGGCCGTTCCGATTATCCCAACCAGATCAATAACGTATTGGGATTTCCTTATATTTTCCGGGGAGCTTTGGATGTGCAGGCCAGCGGAATCAACGAAGAGATGAAATTGGCCGCCGCCCACGCCATCGCTACCCTGACCAAAGAACCCGTACCGGAATCCGTCAAAATGGCTTACAACCAACCGGCCCTTTCCTTCAACCGGAATTACATCATTCCCAAAGCTTTGGACAACCGTCTGATCATTCATGTAGCGCCTGCCGTAGCTAAAGCGGCCATCGCTTCCGGCATTGCCCGTAAAACGATAGACGATTGGGAAAAATACCGGGAAACCCTTGAAAAACGGATGGGTCACGACAATCGCCTGATGCACCTTATGACCCGAAAGGCTAAAACCGCACCCAAACGCATTGTTTTTGCCGAAGGCGATTCCCTGAAGGTACTTTCAGCGGTAGAAGAAATCTGTGCCGAAGGCATCGCTCTCCCGATCCTGATCGGAGAAACTTCGGTGATCCGGAATCTCATCGATACCCACCAATTGCATATTCCCGGTCTGAAAATTTTCGATCCGGCCGAAGAAAAGGAAACCGTGCGGAAATACGCCCGTCTCTATTATGAGAAAAAACAACGCTACGGGATTCTTCCGGAAGAGGCCCGGCAACACCTTCAGCAAGCGGATTATATCGGTCTGATGATGTTGGAAAACGGAGATACGGACGGCTTTATTTCCGGATGCCGTACTCCTTACAAAGAAGTTTTGCACATTTCTAAAGAGATCATCGGACTACGGCCTTGTTGTAAATATGCCGCCGGCATGCATATCGTTACCACCAAAAAAGGAACATTTTTCCTGGCGGATACTACGGTAAACAGCCATCCTTCCGCTGAAACCCTGGAATGTGTCACAGCCTTGGTTTACGAAGCAGTCAAACAATTCGATATTCAACCGGTTATTGCGATCACTTCCTATTCCAATTTCGGAGAATACCGCTTGGGCAGTCCTGCTCAGATTCAGGAAGCGATTACCCGCCTGCACCAGAAATACCCCGAAATCCTCGTGGACGGAGAAATGCATGCTTCCACCGCTTTCAACAAAGAATTGAGACAAGCCAGATACCCCTTTTCCACCTTGGGCGATAAAGAGGTGAATACCCTGATATTTCCCAACCTGAGTTCAGGGAGTGTCGGCTTAGGGATCCTGCAGGAATTGGGGAATAACGAAATCATCGGACCGATTTTACTCGGCATGCAAAAACCCGTACATATTTTACAAATGGGTTGTTCCGTCAGGGACATCGTCTATATGACCACCCTTGCGGTAGCGGATGCCCAACAGGAAAAGCGGATCGATTTTTGCCGGTCTTAATCCGGCGACAGCCGGCCGGAGCCTCACCGATACAAACGAACATCATTGAAAAACTGCCGGGAAAGTCAAGCTTTCCCGGCAGTCGTATAATAAAGGGTCAGTATAATTTCCAAGTTTCCCAATCTCCGGCAACCCCGTTCCCTTTCAACAACTCGGGAGTTTGTTCCGTATTATTGATCCAGATCGAATTTTTTTGGACACTTTCCCTCACTTTCTTATACAAATCTCCGATGGAAATTTGCCCCTTACTTTCTTGCAGAGCTTTCAAAAGAAAATAAGTAAACATGCCGTGATGTTTCTCCTGATAAGGCATAGACCGCTGATTGGAAGTCGTAGCCGTCAACACCACCATATTTCCCTGTATCGGAGTATCCTTCGGCTTGATTACGATGCCCCGGCCTACTCCGCTATAACAGGCATCCAGGAATACCATCGTACGTTTCGCCTCGGAATTGCTCAACATGGCATACACCTTATCCAGCTTGATACCCGCCGTAGGAGCCGAAATACTGACATCCACCGGGATCAGATACGTTTCTTTGGTTTCTACGTCATGCTGCCCGTGACCTGCATAATATACATACAGCTCGATTTGTCCCGGTTTAGTCTTACTGATGCGCGTCAACTTGTCCAAATTGAAATTCATCTGAGCATACGTGGCGTTTTTCAGTAATAACACATTCTGAGCGGGCACACCCAGCACGTCCTTTGCATAAGCGGCAAACACTTCGGCATCCTGTGCGGCAAAATCCACATTTTGCTCATAGGTAGCGCTCATTTTAAAGGAATTATAGTCTTCATTTCCAATCACCAGCGCATATTTATTGGGATCGGGCGCATTCACTTCCTGCAAACCTTCCAGCAATTCCGATTTTTGCATCTGGGGGGCCTGTGCCGCCAGTACCGGATTTGCTTCCGCTGCATACTGATATACCACGGAAGAACCTGTCAACACGTTCATCTCGGAGTTCATACGTCCGGACTCGAATGTCAGGTACTTAATATCGTTGTGTTGCTGGGTATATTCCGATACGTTAGCCACAATCGTAAAATTATTCCCGGGTAAAATACTATCCAGCGTAAAACTGGTGATGACCTCCGTCGTTTCCCCGGGCCGGAGCACCGGAATACTCAGCACATTTTCCTTCCCCCGCACGGAATCGGGCCAGTTCAAAGCGATCTTCACATCCTTGGCCAGGTCTTTTCCCTGATTGACCACTGTCAGTCGCAGATTCACCTTATCCCCTGGAGCCAACGGGGTATGGTTGTATTTATATACCCAATATTTTTCCAACAAAGGCTTACAGGCATTTATTCCCAAAGCAGGAAATTTGAATTCACTCATGACCGGTTGGAAAAGATTATCGGCATCTACCCGGCAAGCCACCTGTATGTCCTCCGACACCAGGTTCATTTTCGCTTTAGCCGTGAAGGCGAGAATCGTATCCCGGTGAGGAGCGATCCGGATTCCCTTCAGAACCGATTCATCATAATCGAACCATTTCATCTGGTCCGGATTTCCCGCCAACGAGAGCCAGGCGTCTTTCAGGGTATCGCTTCCCGGATTGGCCAGCTTTATTTTCAACTGAAAAGCTTCTTCCGCCTCGACCTGTCCGTTGTGGTTATCATCGCTCAAAGCAATTTGTTTGATCACAGCCTGCGGAATCAGATCCCCTTCCTCCGCCGGTTTTATAATTCCTTTCCGGCTCCCTACGCTTACATAAGCCAGACCGTCGGAAAAATCCGAAGCCGAAGAAAACAGGGTATCGATGACCAACTGTCCATTTTTATCGATATAGCCGTATTTGCCTCGTTTGCCGACCCAGGCTTTGCCCTCCGAAAAACTGCCTGTATTTTCATAAGGAGTATCGAAAGCTTTTTTTCCGGACTTATCGATATACATGCATCGGTCGTCCTGAGTTACCACAGCGGCCAGTCCTTCGCGAAAAGGAGCCGCTTTTTTATACCAGTCGGGAAGCAATTTAAAATCCGAATCCATATACGTATATAAATCCCCTGACTGGACTACGGCCATGCCTTCCGAAAAAACAAGAGGCACGGGAGTTTGAACGGGCAACAAACGCTGATTTCCTTTCACATTGATATAATAAGGTTCTCCGGCCCGGGTTACCACGGCCAACCCTCCGCTAAAATCGGAAGCTTCCTTGTATTTCGGTTCGATCGTAAATATCCCCTCGGTATTGATATAACCCCATTTGTCTTTCTGCTTGACGCGGGCGTAACCGTTTTTAAAAGGATAATACTGAAATTTTGAAGACAGTTCCCAAGTCTTACCGTTGGTCATGATATAGGCCCACTTTTCTCCTTCCTTTGCCAAAGCGATTCCATTGGAAAAATCGCTGATTTCGGAATATTTGAAATCAAAAACCGCCTGTCCGTTCAGGTCGATTATCCCCCATTTCCCGCCTAAACAGGCAATGGCTACACCCGAGGTAAAATCTCCCACCGTATCGTAAAGGGGCGGTATCACCACTTTCCCTTCTTTATCTACAAATCCCCATTTTTCATCTTGCACGAAAGCCGCCCGTCCTTCCTGATAAGGCCGGAGAATCGGGCAGTGTATCTCCCTCAGCCACTTGAACCCCTGCTCCTGAGCCGACGCCAAGGAAGCAGACAATAGACATACAAACAAAAAATAAATCTTTCTCATACAAAATGTTTTTAACCGTTTCCCTCTCATTTAACTATGGCCATTTGATAAAAAGTACAACGCTGATCTGCAGGTATCTGATAAATCCATTTCAATAGATTCGGATAGTTGATCTCTTCTATGAACGGAATATTGCTTTTCGTAGCGACTACCATGATATTGACCTTTTCAGCGGAAGCTTTTTTGTCTTTTTTCTCCATATAGTAATCGATCTCGGGACTCAGAGGAAAAGAATAAACTTGTCCGGCCTTAAAAAGGTGATCCTTTTCATAGGTATTCGGATACAACAACGCTCCCCCCGAGGCATCGAACCAGAAAAACTTCAGATACGAATCCGTTCCGTATATTTTGATCTTACAGGTAAAAAGTTCCCCTTCCCTATAAATGGGTTCGATTCCTTTTACCTCCAACACATAAGAACGATCTTCCAGATTTTCCTTCTTCACGGATGCATCGATCGTCACGACCTTAGACATCCGTTTGGCGACGGGATCCCAGCTCACATCCACTTCTTTCCGGGTCACGTTCACCATCCCCCCGATCGCCAACACACTCATCTGCGAATAGGCTTCCAAAAATTCCTCCCCGTTTTCCTGGGTAATCTGGCCGAATACAGACCACACGTTTTCCATCACTCCGGCTTTTCGCAAAGCTTCTTTTTTCGCTTCCAGAAAAGCTCGCTCCTCCGCCTGCTTCGGTGTAATATCTTCGCTGACTTCCCAACGCGCTTCAATATTCCGGACTTTTAGGATTTTCTGGGCCCCGGCCTCATATCCCCCCGCACAACACAAACAGATCAGCACTATTTTTCCAAAACCTCTCATGTTTTACTGGCCTTCCTCCATCATTTTTTCCAATTTCTGCATCAAATTACCGGCTTCTCCCGAAAGATCTTTTTTTACGGCTTTCAGGGCTTCCTGCATGGCCAGCTCGGTATTATACCCCAAGGTCACCATGACCTCCGTATTATTATTAGGTAATATGCGGTAGATTTCCACCAAAGGAATCACTCTGCCCAAGGTATTGGAAATTACGGTTTTACTGGCGCTCACGATACTATTGATAGAAGCGGCTTCTCCTTTATCCAATTCGTTACTGGCCACTTTCGCTTCGATCAATTGACTGACACGGGATTCGATTTGCCCGGCCAGGTTTAATTTCGCCAGATTGGTCGCCTGCATGGTCGCAGAGGATTGGTTTCCGCCTACGGCACGGGAAGTGGCAATCAAATAAAACGGATAACCGTTTTTATCCAGCTCGTACTGAGCCTGCCAGGATTTTTCCAATTGCTTATCCAGGGGTAATTTACCCACCGGGGTGGTAAATCCTTCCTTTTTCAAGCGTTTTGCCTCTTTACGGGCGTCTTTGATGGCCTTCCCCTTTATCTGCTTATTGAGAAACCGATCGTGTTTTTCGAAACTTTTATATTCCTTCTTTGTAGCTACCTGAGCAGAAACATTCAACGTAAAAACTGCCATAAACAAGGCTAATAAAGAAATTAAAATTTTTGTTTTCATATTTTTTTAAGTATTGGTAATCTTTTGCAAAAATAAGATTCCCCTCCCAATTAATACGCTCGAATGTGTTTAAAAATGTCCAAATTTATAAATCAATACAAAACACAGGGGGTATTCTTTCCCGAATAACCCCCAAAAAAAGCTATTTTTGCCAAGAATTTTAATAAAAGTTTAAATAATAGGACTCCATGAAGAAACTACTCCTCTGTCTGATTTTCCTTACTTTCATTGTATGGGAAGGGAAATCGCAAATTGTCAAATGTTCTTTTGGTATAAAAGGGATAGGTCAGGCAACCATGATGGATTGTACACCTAAACCCGAAGGTATGAATTTCGGCGGCGGAGGGGGAGCGTTTATAGGGCTTCGCTTCGGCAAAGTCCTCGGCGTACAGGGGGAATTCCTGTATACGCTCCAGGGAGCTATATTCGGGGAAGACGGCTACGACATTACCCTCAGCCAAACTTATTATCATATCCCCGTTGTATTACAATTGTGGGCCAGCCGGGGCGTGATTTTCGAATTGGGATACCAGCAATCCCTGAAGGGAAGCGCCAAACTGAAAGAAGGCCGTGAAAAGATCGACGACGAAGGGGCCCTGGATTACGGAAGTCTGCTAGCCGGCATCACCTTCAATTTCGGGAAAGTCATGTTTTTAAACGCCCGCTATACATACGGCCTCAACGAATCCTACGTCATATACGGTGAAACTTCGAAAACCAGCAGTATACAAGTCGGATTAGGGTTCCGGTTCTATACCTCGAAACGTTCCGTTTTCAAATAAAACGACAAAAAGTAAACGGCATAACGAATCTTTACTGAAAATTTCAAAAAAGAGCATAACATGAAACACCTATTAAAATACATTTACCGGTCCGTACTCCTACTCATCTTATTCTCCGGACCATTTTATTTCTTTCAGGGCTGTTCTTCCTACGAAGACAATATGATAGGAAGCTTTCCTTACCTGGAATTAGGCACCCAGGATACTACCATATCCAATCTGGCCCAGGAGGTAAAAATCGATATCAAAACCAACCGGGAATGGAGTTTTAACACCGAATTTCCGGACGGCAATGACAACTGGCTAAACGTACAGAAAGAAGCCGATCAATTGGTTTTAAGCATTACGGCCAATCCGTTGGAAAAAATCGTCCGCATTTGTAAGATAAACATTCAGAGCTCTTCGGGAAACCTGAATGCCACTTTAACCGTCTATCAGGATCCTTCTTCCGAACTGACTTATGCAGGCGATGCAATCCTGAGAACCCCATCCGAAATCGATGAATTTAAAGACTATACCAAAGTGAGCGGCTGGCTTTTCATCGGAGATCCGGAAATGGGAAACAGGTCTGCCCAGGGTACCGCCGCCCTTGCCGAAAGTACGTCTTCCTCCGTCAGCGTGGAAATAGACGGGACATTTTATCCCATACGACCGTCTCAAATCAATAGTCTGAAAGGGATATCCGGTATTCATCACATCGGTAAGAAAGCCTTATATATCGTCAATACCCAGGTTGCTACTCTCCCGGGTTCCGTATCCGGAATCGAGTTGGAAAAACTCGTGGCTGACTACAATCGGTTGAGCGATCTCGATTCTATCATTCCGATACAAACCTTAAAAGAACTCTCCATCCGGGGTAATGCCATTGCCGATGCTTCCGCCCTCTCGCAACTACCACAGCTGACAAAACTGAATATCGCAAGCAACAGCATCAGCGATATTTCTTTCTTAGGAAATCTGACCAACCTCAGCACGCTGATCCTGGGAAATGCGGAAGCTCCCGAGGCCGAAAACAACAACATCACGGACATTACCATATTGAATAAACTGAGTAATCTGGAACAACTGACCGTAAGCGGACTGCCGCTGAGCGCCTTACAAATAGAGGTTCTTCGGGCCCAGCATCCGAACTGTATAATTCTAGCCGAAAATCTGAAGGAATCGCCCGTACCGGCCGTCAGGACCTATGAACCGGAAAAAGTGAACGAAGAATCCGTGCGGCTCAACGGAACGATAGAGAATCCGAAAGGCACGATCAGTAAAGCCGGATTCCTGATGGGCACTTCTGTGATCCCTCAGGAAATGACAGACTATCCCCTGGCCTCACTCGTCAGCGGTTCCTTCTCTCTCGATGTTCCGGTTCAAGCCAACACCCGCTATTACATCATGGCTTATGCCGTAAATGAAAAAGGCATCGGTTACGGGGAGATCAGGACCTGGGGCGATAAAAATACGAACGGAGACGTCATTCTGGAAAGCCAGCAGGAACTGAACCAATGGGTAACCGAAGGAATTACCCGGATCAACGGCCGTCTGATTCTCGGGAAACAAAATTCTTCCGCGGAAGGACTGCCCGTCCTCATAGGCGAAGAAACCCGCTATTTCACAGCTTCCGACATTCAGGACATTTCAGCCCTCTCCACCCTGTCGGAAGTAAGCGAAGGAATTTGGATCGTCAACGGTAAAATTGGCTCGGCCACACCCCTGACCCGTATTCAATCTACACCTTCTCTCTGCCTGAAAGGAAACAAAATCGAAACCTTACCCGATTTTTCCGAGATTCAAGCCCTGAGGTCGCTGGATGTATCCATGAACCGGATCTCCGATATCTCCGTACTGGCAAAAATGAACCAACTGACGGAATTGAAGTTAGGCGACCGGCTTACAGCAGCCCATGAAACCAATAACATCACCCGGCTGGATGACTTATACGGCCTCCGGAATCTCCGGAAACTGGATTTAAGCGGACTGCCTTTAAATTTAAATGCCGTAGAGGCGCTCCGGAGTATGTTGACCCAATGCGAAATATACGCCGAAGAGTTGAAAATTCCGGCGATTCCCAGTGTAAGTTCCCACCCGGCCTCGGAGATCACAGCTTATACGGCCGTTCTTAACGGGGTGATCGATAATATGGGAAGCGGAACTATTTCGGAATACGGTTTCTATTGGGGAAGCGATCCTGAGAACCTGCAGAAGATCGTTGCGGGAACCGATCCTATGGAAGGATGGTACAGTGCTGTGGTCGACCTGGAAATAGGAAAGACCTATTATTTCAGAGCCTACGCAACGAATGAGAACGGAGAAGGAACGGGCGTCACCTTGTCTTTCCGGGCGGGAAATACACAGAACGGCACCTTATTCCTGACTTCCCAAACCGATATCGACAATTTCCTTTCCCAGGGCATCCGCCAAGTGGAAGGAAGCGTATACATCGGCCAGGGAACGACAACCCCTATAGAAAACGTCCCGCAAATGTACATAGACGGAAGCACCTACTACTTTCCGCCTTCCGATATTCAGGACCTGAGTCAGCTCGCCTTCCTGGAAGAAGTGACGGGTACCGTCTATTTGATCAATAACCCCGCTTTACGCGATATCAAACCGCTGACAACCTCAGCTAAAATAAATAATTTAACGCTGATCGCTACTGCGCTCGACGATTTCTCCACCCTTTCGGGCCTGCAACTGAACATGCTCACGATTACCGACGTCAATCTCCCTGATCTGGGCTTCCTGAGTGGAATGACGGGGATATATAATCTGTACATCCGCCAGACCGGGATCAGCGATCTTTCGCCCCTGAGCGGCTTAACGCAATTGATTACCCTGGACCTGAGCAATAACCGGATATCCGATCTGACTCCCTTATCGGGCCTGAGCCGCTTAAGCAGTTTGTATCTGTCCCAGAACCGGATCGAAGATATCAGCCCCCTGGCTTCCTTAAGATCGCTCGAAACGCTGTATCTGGGAAATCCCTATGAGGAAACCAACACCATACACGATATCGATATTTTGAAAGATTTTTCCAGCCTCCGTTATTTGTACCTGGGAGGACTGCCTCTGAGCCAGACACAGGTCGATGCCATACGCGCAGCTCTGCCCGCTTGTACCATTTACGCGGAAAATCTGAAAAATTATGCGCCGGTTTTACAACTTTCCAGTGTTGAGGCGGGAACGAATTCCATATACGTCAAAGCGGAAGTGAGTTCAGAAGGAATTTCGGCCCTCACCGGGAAAGGATTCTATTACGGAACAACCGGCGAATTGTCGTCCATGATCCAGGTTCCCGTCTCAGGCAACCTGATTTCTGAAAACGGACGTTTGTATTTCGCAACGACTTTAGAAGGATTGAATCAGAGCGAACAATACTACATCATCGGATATGCCGCCAATTCCCACGCAACGGCCTATACTCCCCCGTTTGCTGTAGAAACGGAAGGCCCGGCCCAAATCACAACCGGAACGGTTTCCGAAATTTCGGAAACCGGAGCTATGTTCCACGGAACCGTTATCCGTAACGGAGGCACACTGAAAAGCTACGGATTCGTCTGGGGAGCTACACCGGATATTACTTTGGAGCATAACGAAGGGAAAGAGAGTGTCGAAGCCAATATCGAATCGGGGAAAAGCGTGCAGGTGTCCACCGATAAGCTGAAAGCCGGTTTGATTTATTACGTACGTTTCTACGTTGTGAATGATTTCGGAACTTATTACGGCGAGTCCGTTTCATTTACCACAGCGGGAAGCCCGGATCTGACCCAGTTCGATTTTACGGTTATACCTCAGGTTCCCGAATTCATCTACCCCAACGGCACTTCGGCCGGAGGCAACGAACTGAATAGCCCGTTATATGCATACTATTTCTACGACAATGTTACCGGAAGCGGGAAAGCGCTGGGTTCTTCCTCAGACCAGGCTTATATTTATCCGTTATATCAAGGAACACAGGATCTGATATTTACGAATTTAAATACCGAAAACGGGAAATACACCCTCACCTCTTCCCGAGAGAATGAAGAATATCTGAACGTTACCTTAAACGACGGCACAAACGGGGCAGGCTCCGACGTTCTGATCGGCTTGCTGAAGGATCAGAATATCTCGGGGAACACCCAGCAAGAAGTAACACTGCAACATGAAGTGGCCCGCTTCAACGTAACAGCCAAAGCTTTGGATGCCGAGGGACAACCGATAGGAAACCTTTCTGAAAAATTATCTCATATAAAACTGGAGATTCACAATTTTTATGCCGGTTTCACCGTCTTTCCGGACCTGACTTTACAAAACAAAGGACAGATCACCCTCCGTCTGGAAAGCGACATTACGTCTACCGAAAGTTCGCAACTGATCGCAGAGAAGCGATATACCTTCCCGACCGTTAACGGGACTGCCAATACGGTAACCGCCGAACTGACCCTCAGTAACGGGAAGACGATAAAAATAAATGCCGCCTTAACGACAAAAATCGAGAAGGGCAAGGCTTATACCATCGAGCTAGTTTTCAGTGAAAATCCCTTGCAAAGCGGATTTATCCTAAAAGACATTAACATTGTAAACGAAGAAATAGAATTAAACTAAAAATAAAGGCATATGAGACGATTTATTCCATATATCCTAACGATTCTCTTATTCAGCGCCTGTCAGGACGATAGATTGACGGGAGGAGGAGAAAAGACGAACCAACTCAGCATTAAAGCGTCTATTCCTACCCTGGAAGTCGCTTCCCGGGCCAGCACCGGTCTTACCGACCCGATATACGCCAGGAGCTTCGACGGTACGGCTTTCAGGGACCCCATCAGTCCGGTGTCCCAATCCGGAGACGTCTATCTGTACAATATCCCGGAAGAAGCGCAACGTGTTCTTTTTTCCAACCTCAGCGACGAAGAGAGTGCTTACGAGACAACAACAAGCAGCGGTTATTTACTGGAAATTTCCCGAAAGGATAGTGTTTACAGCAGCGATGTCTATTGGGGACAGATCCAGATTGCCAGCCCCCATCCCGCCTCCCCCTATTCCGTCTCTTTCGAAAGACCGGTTGCGAAACTCCGCATTGAATTAAAAGCCATTGTGGGCGAAGATACCTTATCGGATATCTCGGCACGTTTTCAGGGGGCCAGTATTAAACTTTCGAACCTGTACGGAGGGGTAGCTTTAAGCCCTGATTTCGAGCCCGTTTATACGGGGGAAAGCTCCGTGAACGTGGAACTGTTAAAAACCGACCTTAATGCAACGGGCGGGACTATTTTAAGTAACGACCGTATTTATACCTTCCCTTCCCAGGGCGAGATGCCTCTATTACTGACCGTAACCCAATCGAACGGCAGCAAAATAGATTTCACCACCCAGGTAAAAAAATCTTTCGAGCCCAACAAGTATTACCTCATGACGCTGTATCTGAAACAAGCTACAGCCAGTGTCCATTTTTCACTGGACAATGTAGTGGTCGTAGAAAATACCTTCTCGCCCCAGAATATAAATTCCACGTCTTTATTAAACGCTTCTGTCGAAAATCCGGCTCTGGAAAAAGCGAACGGCAGTTCTAGCGCTTTCGTGGTTTTTACCAAGTTTTCTAACTGGACAGCCGAAGTTACGGAAGGCCGGGAGTGGATGAAAATCGAATGTACGGGAAACCAGACTAGCGGAGACTCCGTCTGGATCGTCGCTACCAGCGAGAACACCGATGTGTGCCGGCGGGGCATCATTACCTTGAGAGCGGGCGATATCAGTAAAACCGTAACGGTCGACCAATTCGGCAAACCTCAAACCATAAAAATATACGGAAATAAAAATAATAGCGGTTTCGTGATCAGCGGACAACACATCATCGTAGATTACGGGGACGGGACAGTGACGGGTCCTCTCGATGCGGACAATAAATGGATAGGCCCACAGGGGGATAATAATTATACCATCACCGCCGGGACCCTGACGGATTTTTCTTGGGGGGGCGTTTCCGACAGTATCCGTTTTACGGATTGCGTCACTCTGGAAGATTTGACGATAAACGAGCTACAATCCTCTTCCCTGGATTTGTCCGCTCTTCCCAATCTGAAAGAACTTTCGCTTCAGTCTACCAAAGTCAGCCAGTTAGACCTCCATCAGAATCCCTTACTGGAGAAACTGACTTTAAATTCCAATTCTAATATGGGCCGTATCGACCTATTTTCCAACAAGGCCCTGCAAGAGATCGAACTCAATGGCAGCAACAAGCTTAAGGAAATCAGCCTCAATAATTTCCCGAACCTGGAAACCTTCCGTTGTGACTATTGTGCGGAATTGTCGTTACTCTCTCTCGACAGTTGTCCGCAGTTAACTTCCCTCTCTACCAGTTCGACCAGCAAATTGACAAATATCGTGTTGTCCCGTTGTTATACTTTACCGAAACTCGACCTGAACTGGCAAGCGGCTTTAGCAAATCTGACGCTTCAAGAATGCAACGGACTCCGGCAATTAAAGGTAAACAATTGCAGCTCCCTGAATCAACTGGATATAACCGGCTGTCCGGCTTTGGAAGAAGTGGAAAGTAGCGGAAGTACCAGCATCTACCGGATAATGGCCGGCAATTTGAGCAACCTCCGGAAACTGAGTTACGACAACAGCCAAAACCGATTGGATGAATTGGATCTGAGCAATTGCACAGCTCTGTCCGTTTTGGAGAGTTACGGCTGGGCCTCCCCGGTCAAACTGAATCTGACCAATTGTTCTTCCCTAAGCCATTTAACCCTGAAAGGCAGCAATCTGAAAGAACTGATGCTGGACGGCTGCGAAAACATAGATTCTTTGTTTTGCCGGGACATCCGATCCCTGGACAATTTCGAAATCGGGAAACTCACCAGGCTAACCCGTCTTTCCTGGACGCTTGAGAGCGACACTTCCCACTGTCAACTGGATGTAAACGGCATTCCGAACGTCCGGAAGTTATACATCCAAGACATCAACCCGGTGACTCTGAACCTGAACAATTGCAAGGAACTGCAAACGCTCTCTCTGGAAGGCTGTTCCCAATTGACCCGGATCGAAACGAATGAGATCGTAAGCCTCCGGGAGTTACAAGTGCGCAACTGCAACCGTCTCCTTTCCCTCAACCTGCACCCGGAAGGCGGATTAAAAAAAGCATCTTTTTACAATACCCAGCTCAGTTCGCTCGATTTACACAGTTCCGCTACCCTGGAAGAATTTAGCTGGGGAGGCGGTATCATCCAAAACAGTACACTGAACTTCAAGGACTACACCGCCCTGAAAAGCTTTACCTTTACGTCTGTACACGCCGACGGGTCTTATTATGAAAACGGCCAGACTCAGGATACCTGGCTTTCCAACCACTACTACACCATCGATTTAAGCGGGTGTTCCGCACTGGCCAAATTCGACGGAAGTTGGTCCGGTGGCTTACAAGCCGTCGATTGCTCCGACTGTACAGCCTTATTCTCTTTCAACGGCAGCATGTCTTCGCTGAACTCCCTTTCTTTCCTGGGATGCAGCAAAACCCTGGTTGAAGTAAACTGCAAACAATGTCAGTTTGAAGTGGACGGTATAGCCGCTTTATTCGGGACCTTACCCGACCGGACGAAAGAAACGGTTCCGGGAACCATTAACATCGCGGATAATCCGGGAACGACAAACGCCGATATCTCCATTGCCGAAAATAAAAAGTGGACCGTCAATAAATTTTAAAGCATATGAAATCAATATTATACCTAACGATACTGTTTTCCGGACTCTTTCTGCTGAGTTGTAATGAATCCGGCCCGATTCCGGAAACACCCGAAGAAAGCGGGAGCTACCGACTGAATATACAAACCGTAAACCCCGGTATTCAGATTCATTCCAGAAGTGAAATTAAACTGGGGGATCCCGTTTATGCCTATCCTTTCCGGGTAAACGACAGCTATGACGGGGTTCCGGTTTCTCCCGATTCGATCCGGGGCAATTATTATTCCTACATTATGCCCGCCCGGCAACAGGATATCATCTTCACCAACCTCCTCAGCCAGGTAGAAAACGAATACCTCACCGAGGTAAACCATACGGATTACTACCTCAAAATCTCCCTGGGCGATTCCTTATCCGGAAGCCCGGAAGACCTGGTGATCGGCACTCTGTCTGCCAACGACCAACCGGACAGCACTCAAACTTACCCCGTGGAATTGGTCCGCCAGACGGCCGAGCTAAGCATCGGTCTGAAAGCGTTGCGTAAAAGCGGAGATACCATCAACGACCTTTCCGCCTATTTTACCCGGGCTTGTTTATACGTCGGTCCTTTGCACAGTACCTGCACCGTCGATCCGGAATTGAACGTTTTCACCTCAGGGGAAATCGTATTGAAATTCGAAACACCGGTAATGGCTACCCGGGAACAGATCCTGTGTGAAAACCGATTTTCGTTCCCTTCCCCGGCGGAAAAAAATCCGGAATTGAAACTCCGCCTGGAATATCCGAACGGGAACCTGCTGGATGTCTCCGCCCGAATGACTCATCCGTTAGAGGCTAATAATCACTATAAACTCACGTTGATCTTAAAACAAAAAACCTCCGAATTCGAATTCAACCTGGAAGATTTTACCGAAGAGAAAATAGAAGTAGGCGATTTTATCCAGAAAAATTAATCCTTGGGAGAACAAACAAAATAAAGCGTGTTAACATACGAATCCATAAAAAAAAATATCATGAAAATAAAAATATACTACCTTCCGATTTTTTTCCTGATGATCGCCGGGTTAGCTGCCTGCCAGGACGAGGATTTGAAGAAAGAGGATACTCCGCAAGACTCGTTTACGTTACAAATCAAACCTGCTTACGAATTAGGTTATGAAATCAGCGGCCAGCCGGCCAGTCGGAGTATCGGCAGTAATCTGTATTGCTATTCCTGGCCCCTAGGAAACGACAGCACCAGTCGGTTGATCAGCGAAGGTTTTCCCAAACCGGAGGAAAGAATCAATAACGGAGGCTACTACCAATATGAATTGCCCCGGCACGACCAGTCTTTATTTTTCAGCAACCTGTTGAGCACTACGGCCTATGAAGGATTGGAGATGGAATTCAACAGCACTCACAGTGACAACTCGCACCAAACGGCCCAATTCATATTCACCGCCGATAAAGGTTATTGCCATACCGAAATTATTTACGGGTATATCGGTACCATCACCGAAGCCGATGCCGTGTCTCACCATTATTTTGTCAACGATTCGGTGAAACTCAGACGGCCGCAAGCCAAAATGCAGATTTTGTTACGCCTGACGGACTCAGAGGGCCAGGTCATCAGCGATCCTGAAACATACATTACCCGCATGTGGATTGAAACGGAATACCGGCCGTTTTTCCAAAAAGCTTCCGTCAGCTTCAACTATAACGAGCAGGGGAAAAATCTGTACCAAATCGACGAACCCGCTTATAAAAATCAAGTGGATTTCCATCAGGAAATTACAATGACAGAGATGAATAAAGTCGTCTCGAACGGAGAAACGCTGACAGAAATCGTCGCTCCTTGCTACGTATTTCCCACCAATTTTTCTCCCCGCTTCACGTTTACCTTCCAGATGAAAAACGGAGAAGGGAAAACGGTCAGCATATATACGGCCGACTCCTGGCAGGCGGGGAAAGAATACAAACTTACGCTGGATGTAGCTTTAACCAAACTGCAATAATCCGGTCTATTCCTTCATCCTATAAAACCGGGAGTTTCGGCCTTAGCCAAACTCCCGGTTTTATACTGCGCTTTTTCCTCCCCCCTTATTTCAGAATATCTTTGGTCAGATTAAAGGTTCGAAGCGTATGATCCTTATCGTAATCGAACAACATATCTCCGGATTTCCGGAATAAGGTAACGGAATTCAAGGGGAACCAGATAAAGGCTTTTCCGACTACAATATTACTGATAACTTCCACCTTCACGTCTCCTTCCGGCAGTTTAACAATTTTCATCTTACCGCCGTCCTTTACCCGCACTTTATCGAAATTCACATTTTTCCCATGTTGAGTTTTCAGCATAATGATCCCTTCTTCATTCCGCAGAAAAGTGATCATACAGATATTTTTATAAATAGTCGGGCACCGGTCCTTAAAAGAAGGATTGAATTTATCCAGGGTCTTTGCCGCCATCTCTCCGCTCAGAGCCACCGGTTCGCTTTCCACCATATTTATCAGGGCCAACAAACCGGCAATCCCTTTTTCCGTATGCCTTTGAAGCTGGTCATCGTTCAACTCTTTCAGCCGATCGGACACATCCAGGGAGGCTAATTTTTCTACGGCTTCCGCCAGAAGAACGGTTCCCCAGCGGTTAAATGTACCGGTAACAATAATTTCCTGACGGGGAGTAAGGGTAATTCCTTCATCGAACAATCCCGGCCAATCGGGCTGCATCCGGTTCTCCACCACCTGCCCCTGTCGGTCGAATTTTACCAGATAATTGCAATTGTTACTGGCCGTATCTCCCCGCAGGTTCCCCTGGGCGGCCCATACGATGTTCCCTCCTCCGTCGATTTCGGAAACGAACAAATCCCGCTCCTGTTTCGCTTCCAGCGTATCCTTACCGAAATAAGCCCGGCCTTCGAACATGCCGGAAAGCAAAAGCGTATCCTGTCTCAGCTTCAACTGCTGAGGAAAATCCACACCTTCGCCTCCCACAGTAATGGCCCAACTCAGACGATTTAAGGAATCCACCTTACCGACAAAAATATTTCTGCTCTTTGCGGGAGCCTCCAATATCCGGTCGCCTGCTGTAAATCGCTCGTCGAAAACTCCGGCAACGTACACATTTCCCTGATCGTCATACGCCATATGGTCGTACGGATTCAATAGGGTACCTCCGGCTGCCTGAATCAGATTTACGATTTGCTCTTCCCGGTTTCTGGAAATCAGATAATCCGACACCGGAATAATTTCAGCGGTCTGCTTGGCCAAATCCGGCATGGCCATACCTACCGAAGCCCCGATATAGGTGGGGTCGCACACCCAATAGCGTTTCTGACGGTATAGAAAATAATCTCCCCCCGTTTTATCTTCATCCAGACATACGGCCGTAGCTACATGACCGGGATAACTCAACCCGATTTCGGGCAATCCGGCGAAAGTCCTCACCAGGTAAGAAAAAAATACGGCCCGGTCTTCACAATCGCTATAGGGATAAGCCATCATCTCTTCCGCAAAAAAATACTTTTCGTGTCCGAACTGTTCCTGGTCGGTCTGATACGGAAAAGATTCGTGCAGCAAAGTCAGTAAGGTACTCACTTGTTCTTCCTTAGAAAGGCTATCCAGCAAAGGCATCAGATTTTCGGCCAGACTCTCTTTCAGTATGCCGGAAACCGGAGCATTGAAATAAACGTCCAGGACGGTCGAAGGATAATCCTTATAAAACCGGGTGGCCATCGCATTATAAGTCAAGTTCAGCCTACGTCCCCGGAAATCGATTTCCCGCTGCTGTACATAGGTATCCGGGAAATTGAGGGCGGATTTAAACCTCAAATCCATATACCGGTCGCAACCGGGAAAGCGCCCTTCATAAGTTTGAACATTATCCACTTTCCGCGCCATGTAATAGGGCCGGTTGTCTTTGGTGATGTAAGGCATAAAATAAATCTTTTGCTGGGCCGGTAACAACAAGGTAGCCTGCCCGCTTCCGTAGCCGATGTTGGCGACATATCCCGATTTATTCAGTAAAAACCAGGTGAGCAACTGCCGGCTGTTTTCATCTTCCACACAAGCAGAAGCCAAACGGGATACAAACATATAATATCCCCAATCATTCAAGCCCATCTGTTCCTTCAGGGAGAACAAAACATCCAAAAGATCGTCGTAATTGGCCTCGCTGCATCTCAGCCAATAATCCGCTATGTTCTTTTCGTTCAGATCGCCCGTAAAAGCTACACACAAAGCCCGGTCGGGACTCAAAGCGTGTCGGTTGCCGTAAAAATCGACTTCCACGATTTTTTGCTCGTAAGCCGGTTGGGAACTTTTACGAATCCGGGCCAAAGGTTCCAAGCCCGGTTTTTCTTTCTCGGTACCGGTTTCTCCCCTCAATCTTACCTCTTCCCCGGCGCTTTCCTTCAAAGCGACAGGAGCTTCTTTCGGTTTGGGTTCATCCAGTTCAGGCACTTCTCCGGCCATGGTTTCAAACGCTTTCCATGTCTTCTGGAGAAATTCACTGAATTCTTTATCCTGATTCTTCACAAAATCGTCATAATCCTGACGAAGCTTTTTTATCCCTTCCTCCTGCGATTGCTTGATCTTCTTAAACTGTTCCTGTTGTTTTTTCAGGAACTCTTTATAAGTCTGCGCATAAACCGTTCCGCAAGACCATATGATTCCGATAAACAAAATTAAAAGGTGTTTCATTTTTTTACTATTAAAGGGTCGAAGGTGCATTTCTGAAATATTTCAAATATAGGAAAAAATATTTTTATATTAAAAAATAACAAAATAATATTATGCACCTCTTCCCCTCTACAGAGCGGAAAAACAAAATAAAAAACAAATCGGGGAAAGCCGGTCCTGCAGGGATCAGGAAAGGTAGAACAGCTATCTAAGAAAAGGTGCCGGAGCGTTTTCCGATAAGGCGGGAGATCCGGGCCCGGAATTTCTTGGCGGGTGCCGCAAAACACCGGGCCCCGGTGTATTTAGCATTCCGGATTTCTTAAAGGAATTTTCTCTACTCTTCTTTGATGACGGCCACCCTCGAACTCGGTATTTAAAAAGCGGTCGGCAATTTCCTGGACTTCTTCGTAAGGAATAAACCGGGCCGGTAAAGCACATACGTTTGCATCGTTATGTAAACGGGCCAGCCAGGCAATTTCTACATTCCAACATAAAGCACAGCGGATTCCCCGGTGTTTATTAGCTGTCATACTGACCCCGTTTCCACTGCCGCATAGCGCAAATCCCTTCTCATATTCTCCGGCTTCCACCGCTTCTGCCATCGGGTGCACCGTATCGGGATAATCCATACTTTCGGACGTATAAGTACCGAAATCTTTTACCTCATGTCCGTGTTCGCGGAGATATTCGACTAATTTCTCCTTATATTCAAAACCGGCATGATCACAAGCAATCGCTATCTTCATGGTTATTAATATTACAACGCCTTTTGATCGGACGTCCAGGTGAAACATGATTTATACCGCAAAGTTAAAGGATTATCTGGTATGCCGGCAAAAAAAATGGGTATTCTTAGAATACCCAACGAAAAAATTGTTTCGATTCCTCAGAGAATCAGCTTATAGCCTTTTCCGTGTACATTGATAATTTCCACGGAAGGATCTTTCTTCAGGTGCTTGCGTAATTTTGTAATATAAACATCCATACTCCGGGCATTGAAATAATTGTCGTCGGCCCAGATATTCTTCAAGGCATAATTTCTTTCCAATACCTTATTGACATTCAGGCACAACAATTTCAACAATTCGGATTCTTTGGTCGTCAGTTTTTGTTCTTCTTCTCCGTCGAACAAGGTTTGTTTTTTAGAGTTGAAAGTCAGCTTTCCGATTTTAAATATCTCCTGTTCGTCTTCCGGTTTCAAGCCGGTGGAACGGCGTAAAACGGCCTCGATTCTTAACAACAGTTCTTCCATGCTGAAAGGTTTGCTCATATAATCGTCGGCACCGATTTTGAATCCCTCCAGTACATCTTCCTTCATCGACTTGGCAGTCAGGAAAATAATAGGAATTTCGCTATTGATCTGTCGTACGTCCTTAGCCAGCGTGAATCCGTCTCTTTTAGGCATCATCACATCGAATATGCATAGATCAAACGGCTGATTCAGAAATGCCTCGTAAGCGGCATCCCCATCCTCACACAAAACCGTATCAAACCCTTTCGCTCTCAAATATTCCTTCAAAAGCATCCCCAGGTTGGTGTCGTCCTCGGCCAATAAAATTTTAATTTTCTCATCCATAACTATGTAGTTTTAAATAATTTCTCTGAAAAAGATACGATTTTAAAAAAATAAGGTTCTCTTTACTTTTTGTTTTTTTGACGTTAAAGGTAAAATTATATCAAAGCGGCTTCCTTTATCCAACGCACTTTCCACCTCTATTCTTCCTCCATGAGCGTCTATGATTTTCTTCACATACGATAACCCTAAACCAAAGCCCTTTACATCATGCAGATTTCCGGTAGATACCCGGTAAAATCTTTCGAAGATCAACTTTTGTTCTTTCGTAGCAATTCCTATGCCATTGTCTATCACGCTGATAATTATTTCTTCTCCCTTATTCCGGGTATAGACACTGATCTCCGGCGGCTTTACACAATATTTAATGGCATTATCCAGTAAATTGGATACCACATTGGTGATATGCACCTCATCCGCCAGCACTTCGTCCCGGTCCGCATCCAGATGCCCGAACAATTGTCCTCTTTTATCTTCCACCCTCAGACTGAATTTCGTCAATAAACCTTCGATAACCTCATTCAGATTTACATTTTTCAATTTTAATTTCATCCGGGTTTCGGTAAACAGAGCGGTCTGCAATACTTTCTCCACCTGAAACGTCAGCCGTTTGCTCTCGTCCCGTACGATTCCGGCGATATGGTCTATGGTCTCCGGAGTCTGTTGCACGGCGGGATCTTTCAGCATTTGCGCCGCCAAAGAAATCGTCGCAATCGGAGTCTTGAACTCGTGTGTCATATTATTGATAAAATCATTTTTGATAGCGGACAATTTTTTCTGACGGATAATTACCACGATACAAAAAACAAAACACAACACCAGTAAAAGGGTAATAAACAAACTCGGCAACAACAGAAAAACCGACGACAGAGAATCCTGCATATATTCCGGGAACAACAGATAGAGACTCGCCTGACTTTTCGTACCGCCGAAAAACATTTGCTTGTTGTAACTGTAATCCGAATGCCGGTTAAAAAAATGCGGGGACATCAGAATAAAGCGGTCCTTTTCTTTGATAGCAAATTCAAAATCGGACTTAATGCCGTTATTCCGCAAACGCTGGGCGATGATTTTCTCCAAATCGAGGCCGCTGATCCGTTCCTCCACCGTACGGGGAGGATCTTTCAGCACCAAATCGTAATCGGTTCCCAATTTGTCCTTGATAGCTTGCCGGTATTTCTGTATAGAGTTTTTCAGATCGGAATTACTCTTTTTCCCCAGAAATTCCGTAGCCGGCTGCACATCTCCTTCGTCATCGCAATCGATCAGATTCATAGCAGAAGACACCACCGGAGAGCCCGGATTTTTATCCAGATAAGGTTTCCCCGCAGAAATTTGACTGATAGCGCCCACCAGTTTTTCTCCTCCTTTTTTTACCTCATTCAGCTTATCCTGTTCTTCGATATAAGCGATCACCTCATCGATAGCGCGGTTCACCGTAAAATCGAACTGGGTCTTTTTTAACTTGAATGCAGTCTGAAAATACCGGGCCTGCATAACGATCAACCCCAACAAAGACAATCCCAATACCACGACAAGCACAACAATCTGCTTCTTTCTCATACACACAAATTTAACGATTCAAAACCACATCATTTCCAACGATTCCTCCCCATTCTTTCTCAGAACAAAGAAGGCTGCCAACCCGGATGTTGCGTATTTTTTCCCAAATGTTTGAAAGCCAATTCCGTTACTTCACGCCCCCGGGGTGTACGTTTTAGAAATCCTTCCTTGATTAAAAAGGGTTCGTAAACTTCTTCCAGCGTACCGGGATCTTCCCCTACGGCCGTAGCAATAGTGGTCAGCCCCACCGGGCCCCCTTTAAATTTCTCGATAATCGTCAGCAATATCTTGTTATCCATTTCATCCAGACCGTACTTATCGATATTCAACGCTTCCAGAGCGTAAGTCGTAATATCCCGGTCTATACTTCCCGTTCCTTTAACCATAGCGAAATCCCGTACCCGCCTGAGCAAAGCATTGGCGATCCGAGGGGTCCCCCGGCTGCGGGAAGCAATCTCCAAAGCAGCCTGGCTGGTTATTCCGATATTCAGGATCGAAGCCGAGCGGCAGACAATTCCCGCCAAAACATCGGCATCGTAATACTCCAAATGGAAATTGATCCCGAAACGGGCTCTCAAAGGAGCCGTCAACAGCCCGCTGCGAGTCGTGGCACCGACCAAAGTAAACGGGTTGATCTGAATTTGCACCGAACGGGCCGCCGGGCCTTTATCGATCATAATGTCGATTCGGTAATCCTCCATGGCTGAATAAAGGTATTCTTCCACAATAGGACTCAACCGATGTATTTCATCGATAAAAAGCACATCGTTTTCTTCCAGATTGGTCAATAAGCCTGCTAAATCTCCCGGTTTGTCCAATACAGGCCCGGAAGTGATTTTCAATCCTACCCCCAACTCATTGGCAATAATCGCTGCCAAAGTCGTTTTTCCCAATCCGGGAGGTCCGTGCAAAATCACATGGTCCAACGCCTCCCTCCTCATCTTCGCCGCACTGACAAAAATCCGCAGATTTTCCACAATCTTTTTCTGGCCCCGGAAATCCTCAAAGTCCAGCGGACGCAGCGCACGTTCAAACTCCCTTTCCGTCTCTCTCAAACTATTGTTCCTGATATCAAAATCAACCATAACTTATTCCTCTGCCATCAAAAGTATAAAAACAATATTTTAACTCAAAGTGTTAAAATCGAAAAGTGTTAAAATCGGAAGGAATTAAATGAAGATTAACATTTATTGGTTTTGATTAATTCTCTTTCCTCTCTACCACCCCTCTTCTCCCCTTTCCGGCTAGCAGGATTCCCATCCCGGGAAAAGCAAGCCTTAACCGGAAAAGAAAAAGGAAGCGGAAGAGGAGTAAAATTTCCCCCCCGGATCACCGCTCCCTCGTTCTCGGAAATTACGTTACGTCAACCTTCCGGCTTCACCGCTCATTTCAGCGTGACGATAATGAGTACCGGATTGCTGTCTTCCGTTATTCCCTCCACTTCGTCTACCACCTTATAGGCATCCACCAGAAAATACGCTTTATGATCGAACATCCACTGAGGCTTGGCTGATATTTTTTTTCCGCTTTTCAATTTCAGACCCAAATTCCGGGCCAAAGGTTTATTATTCCCCTTTTCCCAAAGTTCCGTATAGCTTTTTCCTTTAAAGGAATAGGAAATATAATATTTATCTCCGAAAGGATAATAATAAGAAACCATCAGCCTTTCTCCCATCCATTTTGTGAAATCGTTCAAGCTATTTCCATTGGAAAAATTTTCTTGCTTAGCCGTACCTGAAGGAAATACGGCAACCGCCCGCGGCACTTGGTGGGGACTGATCAGATACACCGTATCGGAAATGGCATTCTTATAAAATACGCCCTGGGGAGAGGAGGCCATTTTACCGTGTAAAGAAAAAGAGACGGAACTCAATCGGACGGAATCGATTTTTTCCGGCAACAGTTTTTCCCGGGCTTTACCTTTTTCGTCTAAAACCAGGAGCTGGCATTTATACTGGTTTTTGGAAAACGCCGAAACCTCGGCCAAGTATTTACCCTCTCCCAGGTACACAGCGGAGGCCGTCAAGTCCAACGAATCGGTTCCCTGATATTCTCCATACTCGTCGTAAGCATATAATTTCCCGTTGGTAGCGATTTTAAAACATAAGGGATCCTGCCCTACCCAGAGATTGTCCAGAGCGGGATACTCCCTTCCACCCTTCCCCATCCGGTCTATTGTCCGGATCAGTTTCCCCTGCGTATCGAATATTCGTATATCCGCCTTACCCCCCGAGGTAAAAAACGTTATTCCATCCCGGGTTATCCCGAGCCGGTTGAGCCCCACAATCCGGTCTCCTACCACATTCTGAATCGTAAAGGAGGATAGCAAATTACTGTCGTTGGTTTCCAGGGGGATAACTTCCACCGATGAAGCGAAATCATTCCAGGTTTTAGTGGTGTCCACGCGGGTGTCCAGGTTGCCGATGATATCAAAAACCAGAATTTCATTATCGGCCCGATCCGGTTTACAAGCATACAAAACCAAAATACACACGAAAAAAATCAGTTTATTCATGGATGTTTAAATTTTTCCGATTAAACAATATATATCTTCTTCCAATTGGCGAATCGCCCGATACGAACCGTATTTGAGGTTCTGCTTCAATTGCTCGTCTACCCGATTCCGTTCCCGGTAAAGTGCGCTGATCTCTTCCCGGGTATTTCGGTTGTTTTTCTCCTGCTTCAGCAAAGCCTTGCACACATCCTTGCAAATACCGCTGATCATATCGTATACGTTATGTCCCCGGATAAACAGGTAAGTCGTAGCAGGCGTCACCCCCAAGGCTTCATACTTTTTCCGGACGGACTCCAGATCGGCTTTGGGGTACCGGCGTCCCAAATAACCCACCTTCCGTTCTACACGCATTCTCAGATCTTCCAGAGCCCGTCCCCCGTTATCCGGAACCACCGAACGGGCACAACTGTAACTCAGATGGAGAAATTTGTTGAATTCGTAACGGGTAAAACGACTGGGATCGGCTCCCATGAAATAAAGGTGCCAGATAAAAAGATCGTAAATGATCCGGGAATATTCTCCGAGAAATTTCCGAAAATCGAACAATGTATTGGGAATATGAGTCACCCTTTCGCAAACGTCCTGAAGTCCTTCCGCAAAGCAGTGATGATTTTCAAAAGAATAGGTATACGTTTGTAAGACAAAATGCCGGGCATCCATCCCTTCTTCCCGCATCAGATACCGATAATCGCTATCGATACAAATAAAAAAATCGCTGCTGAGGTAATTGTAATATTTCAGACATTGGGTAACCCCGCTGGTTTCATGCCCGTATTCATTTCGCGAACCTGCAATAAAATGGAAACGCTCTCCCGGCAGAAAATGCCTTAAAACAGCGCTCCAGAAAACAATATCGTCTTTATTCTCGACATGTACGGCTGCACGACAACGAAACATCTTGGCATCCAGCGCAAAACGCCGGGCATAACCTTCAAAATGCATCTCTTTATTTTCCGCTTGAGCACGTACACCTAACATACTATTCGCTGCTTCCTTAATTCCCTATGTTTTTTCCGGCCGCTATCCCTGTTTTCTTTTTACACAACGAGACCTACACCTTTTCTCGTTCACATCGGTCAGCCTATGATTTGCACCAAATCTTCCACAAAAAATAATTTATCTCCCCACCCGTCTCCGAATAAGCTGGGCGAATGGGTCGAAGTGATAATCTGACAGTGAGGATTCAAACGCCGGATTTCTTCGAACAAACGATATTGCCAATCGATATGTAAGGAAATTTCAGGTTCGTCCATCAATAAAATGTAAGGCCGTTCCTCCATCAGGAACACCCTCAACAATATAATCAGCAATTGTTTTTCCCCGGAAGACAATTTATACAACGGAATCACTTCCCCCCGGTCGATAAATATCAAATGATTGGTATGAGGATCGATTTGTATGGTTTTTTCCGTTTTGGCAAAAAGACGGTTTACCGTATCATAAAAAGCTTTTATCCGGTTATTGATGGTTGCCGCCTGATCCGGAAAATTCGTCGCTTTTAAACGATAGTCCGAAAAAGAGGGCTGTTCTCCTCCGATATTGTATACGATATCGTGCAATTCGTTATACAGCTGGCTATATTCTTTCCCCGCTTTCGGCTTATCTTTGATGGGCACATCGAAAGTGCTTATTTTCAAATAATTTACAGAGGAGAGGCTTTTCCTTAATTCAGCAGCAGTCGTCCGCAGCGTATACTCCGCCACGAAATCGTTTACCTGCACCGAAGCCGTGATCCCGTATAGTTTCAATCGTTTCACGTCAGCCGTAAACAAGGCGTCTATAATGTTAAAAAGAGTGGTTTTCCCGCTACCGTTAATGCCGATCAGAATATTTACGTCGGGATTCAGATTTTCCCAGCAGAAATTATACCTTCGCCATAGACTACGGATTTCGATACGATGAATCAGATTGGTTTCCATGATCAACTCTTTCTACAAAGATATGAAACTAAAAACGAAAAAGAGAAAATAAAAAATATATTTTTGCAGGTCGAAATAAGAAAAAGATCATGAAAGGACTATACACGATACTCTTGCTCATCGTATCCAACATATTTATGACATTCGCCTGGTACGGCCACCTGAAATTACAGGAAACGAAAATCATCTCCCACTGGCCCCTGATCGGAGTCATCGTATTTTCCTGGTCGATCGCCTTTTTCGAGTATTCATGCCAAATACCGGCGAACCGTATCGGATATGCCGGAAACGGCGGTCCTTTTTCCCTGATGCAACTCAAGGTCACTCAGGAGGTCATCACCTTGATTGTTTTCATCCTCTTTTCGGCTTTGCTGTTTAAAGGGGAACCTTTACACTGGAATCATCTCGCCGCCTGCGTATGTCTGATTCTGGCCGTGTATTTCGTATTTATGAAATAGAGCCTACCCTTTCCCCTGACCGTCCCTTCCGGTTCATCCCGTTTTATACTTTCGATCGGGTTATCTGTTACAGCCCTCCGGGCTTGGCAGGTGATAATCAAAACGCAGAAAACGATAGAAACGGAGGCTACCAGCAGGAACAGCCACTGGTCCCCAGAAGTTGTGAAGGAAAATACATTTTAAAGATAAATTAAAATTTTATAAGCGTTGAAATCACTCTTTATTCTTTTTTAAATCGATTCTTTTCTACCTTTGCGCAAATTTGGATTCCCTATGAAGTACCGTATTCTGTTGTTCCTGATTTTACTGAACCTTTGTATTACTTCTTTTTTATACGGGGAGAAAAAAGAAAATCAGGTCGTGATCTTTAACTCCGCTACTTTTACTGAGAATTGGAGTAATATTTTCATGAAAAAAATTCAGCAAAAAATAATCGGAGAAAAGAACGTAGCGGTCGATACTTTCGAACTGATGATCCGCTCCCTGAAAGACGAAGCGGAAGTAGCTGCTCTTCATCGTAAAATCCGAATCCGTTTTCCGGATAAACCGAAAGCCGTCGTATTTGTCGGGGATCCGGGGTGGATCGTTTGCGCCCCTCTTTTTAAAGAGCTGTGGAAAAACGTACCGGTCATTCTCTGCTATTCCCGTGAAAAGATTCCCGCCGATTTGACGACCTTGCTCAACCGGGAGCCCCTTACCCCTGCCAACAGCATTCCCTTGCAGGAATTTAACAAAGATTATAATGTCACGGTATTGAAACAGCCCTATTACATTCACGAAACCCTGGAAATGATGCAAAAAATCATTCCCGGCATGCAGAAGTTGGCGTTTATATCCGACGACCGTTATATCAGCTTGCTGACCCGTCTGGAAGTCGAGCGAATTATAAAAGAGTACTATCCCGACCTGCAATACGAGGAATTGTGCTCCGAGAAAATGACTACTGACCAGATGCTGGAGCAATTGACGAGTTATGACAAAAACGTCGGTATTATTTATTACAGTTGGTATTTGAGCAAAAGCAATGGAGAAAAAAATTATATGGAGAACAACGCCTGGAAAGCCATTTTCGGTTTTACCCGTACCCCCGTCTTCACCTTAACGGATATGGACATTGAAAAAGGATATTTCGCCGGAGGATATTATATTTCCATAGAAGATTTTACGACTAAATTTACTGTCGTCCTGACGGATGTATTAGCCGGGAAACCGGCTTCCGCAATTCCGGAACAGCTAGGCGGAACTCCTCAGCTTCATTTGAACTACGCTTCCTTGCAGTGGTATCAGACAGACGCTTCCCTTTATCCGAAAAAAGCCGTATATTACAATGCTCCCCCGACCTTTTACCAAAAATATAAATCCACGATTTGGCTGGGATCGGGACTGCTGATCTTGTTAGTATTCTTGCGTTTTCATTTCAACCGGATCAGTGAAAGACACAAGCAACTGAACAGACGCATTATCTATTCCATAGAGGACCCCGTCCTTTTAGTGAACAAACAAGGCGTAGTCGAAGAAATGCTGAATAAGCCGGTAAATAATGAAATTATTGCCGCTTTAGGGAATTTAGAGGGAAAGGACGTCCATCATTTTATTTATCAACCCGAGGAATACCGTTTACATGCGGATACGCTGAAAAAAGTATTATCCACCCAACATACCGAACAATTGACTATCAGCGCCAGAGGCCCGCTGCAAAAAAGCCTTTACCTGCACCTGAGAATGGTCTATTTCGATTCCGAACGGGTAATTATTTTCGTCCGGAATGTAACGGAAGTAGAAAAAGAACGCCAAAAGAATGAAAAATACCGTTTCTTTCTGGAGTCCACCCTCAATAACTTACCGATTCCGACCAGTGTGAAAAATCTGAATAAAAGCCGGGAATATATTCTCTGGAATAAAAGCGCGGAAAAAATGTTCGGTGTCCCGGCCAGCGAGTTAATCGGGAAAAACGAAAATCCCGACCTCGGAGAAGAACTATCGGCCATCTTCCGGAAAGTGGACGAAGAAGTGATGCGGACAGGGAAATCCTACGCCATCTACCGGGCGCGGTTCGCCGACGGGGAAAAGCATACGTTTATCATGAACAAAGTCGTCCTTTCTTATAAAGACGGACAGGAATGGCTGGTCAGTTCCGCCATAGACATCAGCGAACTGGAAAAAAGCCGCCGGAATCTCAAATTATTGAATAAAAAATACGAACTCGTTTTAAAAGCCATCCGGCTAATTCCCTGGACCTGGGACCTGGAAACCCAGATACTCTCCAGCGATACGGAATACCTGAATCCCAAAGACCACATCCTGCAAAAACTGATCACCGTTCACAGCAATGTATTCTACGAAGCCATTGAACCTTCGCAGCGGGAACGGGTGAAAACTTCTTTTCAGAAACTGATCGATGGAAAAATCGCTTCCTTAAAAGAAGAATACCAAATCACCTATTCCCCCGGGAAAAAAGTATGGCTGGAAACCTACGCCATCGTCAGCAAACGGAATGAACACGGAGCTCCGGTCCTTTTAGTAGGAGCCTTTCAACAAATCGAAAGAAGAAAACAACTGGAACAACAGTTGCGCATGGCCAAAGAGAAAGCAGAAGAATCCAACCGCCTGAAATCCGCTTTTCTGGCCAATATGAGCCACGAAATCCGGACTCCACTGAATGCGATTGTCGGATTTGCCAGCATCCTGGCTCAAAGCTGTGAATCCGAGGAAAATCAGGAATATGTCAATATCATCGAAACCAATACCCATTTGCTCCTCCAATTGATCAACGATATTCTGGATTTATCCAAAATAGAATCCGGAACCCTGGAGCTAACCGAAACGGAAATGGACCTGAATATGACTTTATCCGAAATTATAAAAACCCTCCGCCTGCGACTAAAAACGGAAGAAGTTATTTTATCCTTCGAGGAATTTATTCCGGATTGTTTTATCTATGCGGACGATAAGCGGATTTCCCAGGTAGTGATCAACTTTTTAACCAACGCCATAAAGTTTACGAAAAAAGGAAGTATTCAGCTGGGATACCGGCTGACCTCTGATAAAAAATTCCTTTACTTGTATGTAAAAGATACCGGATGCGGTATAGCTCCGGAAAAAATACAAGCTATATTCGGCCGTTTCGTAAAGCTGAATTCTTTCGTTCAGGGCTCGGGGCTGGGATTATCGATCTGCGAAACCCTCGTCCACAAAATGAAGGGAGAAATAGGGGTGATATCCACTCCCGGAGAAGGCTCGGAATTCTGGTTCACCATCCCCTACCAGCCCGTCGCCTTGACCGTACTTTCTTCCTGAAAAAACCAGGAAATACAAGGAAGGAAGCAATATCACTTTTAGAGCGGTCCCGGAATATTTTACTTATTTATGGCGAAAGAAGTAGAAAAAACAGGTAAAAGCTTTACCTTTGTTCATTATACTAATCGAATAATTCTATTTCTCCGGAGGAAAGTCGGGAGGAACGGTTGAAATGATGCGTCTAAAAGAAATCACATATAAAATCCTGTTTTATACCCGTATCGTCCGATCTTTATTAAGTCGAACCGTCAACATTCTCGCTTTCCTGGCTTCTTTATTCACCCTCTGTCTTTTTGTAGATGAATTCGGCTTTCAGGAAATCCCGGAAGTTCGTCTCGGCATCCTTCACTTATACAAAATTATGCTCCAGGTTTTTCTCGGCCTGGCTTTGATACGCATAGCGATCGATCCGAAAGGATTCCGGAAGGAAAAAGGTTTTTGGTTCGAACTGATTATTCTTTTCTGCCTGATGCTGACCGTATTTCTGAATACGGTTCCTCCGGAAAAAGCAACGGGCCTACCGGAGCGTTTTCAACTTCTGATGAATTACCTTTTGTTAGGTTTAATCAGTCTGATCGATTTTTCCAAACAAATCGTCACGACTTTACAGCGGAACGTAAAACCTGAAATGATGTTTGCCTACAGTTTTCTATTCATCATTCTCACCGGCACTTTACTTCTGATGCTTCCGAATGCCCACCGGGGGGAATTAAGTTTCATCGACGCACTTTTTACCTCGACCAGCGCGGTTTGTGTCACCGGACTCACCGTGGTGGAAACTTCCGCCACTTACACCTCTACCGGCCTGATCATCCTGGCAGCCTTGATTCAAATCGGGGGCATCGGGGTAATGACCTTTACCAGCTTTTTTGCGATGTCCTTTTTTTGTCAGGTTTCTTTCCGGGACCAGATTTCACTGAAAAATATTCTGAACGAAAATTCCCTGAGCGATATATTCCGTACCTTGATTTATATTTTGCTGGCGACTTTTATCACGGAAAGCCTGGGGGCTTATATGATCTATTTGCAAATAGAGGAGGTTCCTGCCGACCAGATTCCCCACAAATTATTTTTTTCCATCTTCCATGCCATTTCCGCTTACTGCAATGCCGGTTTTTCCACTTTACCTCAAAATTTATACGATCCCTCCGTCCGTCACCTCTATGGTTTACAAGGCTGGATCGGATTGCTGGTGATTCTGGGTGGTCTCGGCTTCCCCATCTTATTTAATTTCGGGAAACTGATCCATTACCATTTACGCAGTTTTATCAATCGTCTGAAAGGATTTCCCATACTTTACGAACGTCGGGTGCACATCATCAGCCTCACCAGCCGCATTGTTTTCCGGGCTACCCTGATTCTGGTCGTCGGAGGCACTTTGCTATTCTGGATACTGGAAAACGACAACACCCTGAAAGGACTGAGCCTGACGGGTAAACTCGCTACCTCTTTTATGAGTGCAGTCACTCCCCGTACAGCCGGTTTCAACAGTGTCGAAATGGGCTCCTTGCTCCCTCCCACCGTATTTCTGATTATGATACTGATGTGGATCGGGGCTTCTCCGATGTCCACCGGAGGAGGAATCAAAACGACGACCTTCGCCCTGGCTCTGAAAAATATATTCAGTGTGATCCGGGACAAAGAAAGAGTGGAGATGGGCCGTCGTCAGATACCCCGGGAAACCGTCAACCGTGCACATGCCATTATCTTTCTTTCCCTGCTCTGGATCGGAACGGCTACTCTTCTGTTATTGATCACTAACCCCCAGGCTTCCGCTATACAGGCCGCTTTCGAAATTATATCGGCCTACAGCACGGTGGGACTGAGCCTGAACCTCACGTCCGCTTTAAACGGTACCGGGAAACTGATCCTGGTGCTGACCATGTTCGTGGGCCGGGTAGGGCTGGTAACCTTGCTGCTGGGTATAGCGAAACAACAACTGACACAACCCTATACCTATCCGGACGAACGGATCATATTATAACCAGTATTCAACTCAAAATAAATTTCCTATGAATTGCATTGTCATCGGTTTAAGTACTTTCGGAGTCGCTCTGGCACAGCGGTTGACGGACCTGGGACACGAAGTTCTGGGCGTAGATTCCGATATCCAGAAGATCAACGACTACAAAGACCACATCAAAAACACCATTTGCCTGAATGTCAATAACGAGCAAGCCGCCAATACCCTGCCTTTAAAAGATGCGGATATTATTTTCGTCTCTATCCGGAAAGACGTCGGTGCTTCCGTCATAACCGTAGCCACTTTGAAAAAACACGGCGTAAAACGCATCGTCGCCTGTTCTCTCTCCGAATTACATTCGACCATTCTAAAAGCGATGGGCATCACGGAGATCATTCGTCCCGAAAAAGAATATGCCGATTTCTTCGCGATGAAAATCGGGTTACCGACCTCCATCTATTCCTATCGATTTTCAGACAATTATTTTATCTACGAAATGAAACTTCCGGATCCTTTTATCGGGAGACAATTGAAAGACGTGGAATTCGAAAAAGACCTGGGTTTAAAGCTCATCGCCATCAAACATCCGCTCACCAGCGACGGGAAGCCCACCGGAAAAACGGAACTGGTAGATCATCCCGCAAATTCCTTCATTATCGGAAAGGACGACATTTTCCTGCTGGCCGGCCGGCAACACAATTTCATGTCGCTTTTACAATAAAAAAACAGTCTGAAAAACCGTTCACTTTTTATCCGGCGGCAGGCAAAAACTTCCCGGGTTCAGGAAGTTCGATCCAACGTCGCGGACAAAGAAAAACATTTTTCAGACTGTTACTCCCCAACGGGGGAAATCAATCTTCCCGAATCGCTTCGATGCCGGGTAATTTTTTACCTTCTATGTATTCCAGCAAAGCGCCGCCTCCGGTTGATACATAACTTACCTTATCCGCCAATCCGAATTGATTGATAGCGGCAACAGAATCCCCTCCTCCAATCAAAGAGAAAGCCCCTTTTTCGGTCGCCTTCACAATCGCTTCAGCAATCGCTTCCGTGCCGGCAGCAAATTTAGGCATTTCGAAAACTCCTACCGGACCGTTCCAAAGAATGGTCTTGGAAGACTCGATTACCTTAGCAAATCTCTCCCGGGTTTCAGGGCCGATATCCAATCCTTCCCACCCATCGGGGATATTCATCGGATCACAAAGCTCGGTATTCGCATCGTTACTGAAAGCATCCGCTATGACCGCCTGATTGGAAAGCAAAAGATTTACTCCGGCTTCCTGAGCCTTCTGCAGAATTTCACGGGCCAGATCCAGTTTATCTTCCTCGCAAATAGAAGAACCGACATGTCCGCCTAACGCTTTCTTGAACGTATAGGTCATTCCTCCTCCCAAAATAAGATTGTCCACTTTTCCGATCAGATTCAGAATAATATCGATCTTGGAGGAAACCTTTGATCCCCCCATAATAGCCGTAAACGGACGCTCAGGATTCCGCATTACCTTATCCACACTCTCCACCTCCCCTTTCATGACATAACCGAACAACTTGTCGTGAGGAAAAAACTTGGCGATAACGGCCGTAGAAGCATGAGCCCGGTGAGCCGTCCCGAAAGCATCATTGATCCAAACGTCTCCCAGTTCCGCCAATTTGTGGGCAAACTCTTCGTCTCCTTTTTCTTCTTCTTTATAGAAACGCAGGTTTTCCAACAACAAGACCTCTCCGGGCTTCAATTCCGCCGCCTGTTTCCTCGCACTCTCCCCGATACAGTCATCCGCAAACCGAACGTTTGTCCCGAGCAGCTCTTCGAGATGCTTTTGTATATGCTTCAGAGAAAATTTATCCTCCGGGCCGTTCTTGGGACGCCCCAGATGTGACATCAATATCACCGAACCTCCTCCTGACAATACTTTTTTAATAGTCGGTATGGCCGCTCTCATACGGGTATCGTCCGTAATTTCGAATTTTTCATTCAAGGGCACGTTAAAATCCACGCGGATCAATGCTTTTTTCCCCTTGAAATCGTAATTATCAATAGATTGCATAACTAAAATTTATAAGTGGTTTAATTCTGATTTCCTTTTCTTCCCAACTTTTCCATTTCCGGATTCTGCCGCTAAAATTAACAAATAATTAAATCTCACCCAAATATTTCAAGGCGATAAGCAGAATAAATCACTCAAACGATTGTTTTTTTTTGTTATTTTGTCTGCGGAAAACCAGTTGTCATCTTATGAAAGCGGTCACTACCCCTGATATCTATATGCGGAAAGCGTTGGAAGAAGCAGCTCTTGCTGCCCGGGAAGGAGAAATTCCGGTAGGCGCCCTTGTCGTCTGTAAAAACCGGATTATCGCCCGGGCCCATAACGAAACGGAAAAACTGAACGATGTTACGGCCCATGCCGAAATGCTGGCTGTTACCATGGCCTCTTCCGCCCTGGGAGGTAAATACCTCAACGAGTGTACACTTTACGTTACGCTGGAACCCTGCGTTATGTGTGCCGGCGCCCTGGCCTGGGCACAACTGGGCGAACTGGTATACGGAGCTCCCGACCCGCTGCGGGGATACAACCGGATATCTCCCTCCCTGCTCCATCCCCGTACCCGGGTTACCGGAAACATATTAGCCGCAGAATGCAGCGAAATCGTAAAAAAATTCTTCCGGGAAAAGAGAGGAATGTAGCAAAATAAGCAAACCGGGCTCCGGCTTAAAATAAAATAACGATCATCTGAATAAATAAAATCAGAAAAACCATAGCGATGGGATAGACGGTGGCATAAGCCACGCTGGGAGCATCGCTATCGGTCATCGAATCGGCTGCCGCCAGACCGGGCGTGCTCGTCATTCCCCCCGTTAAGGTCCCCATCAGATCGAATATATTGATTCTACATACGAAATGCCCCACGACTACCGCCAAAATCATCGGCAATACCGTAATCGCCACCCCGGCTCCGAATAAGGTCCATCCGCTAACCATAAACGTTTCGACGAGATTTTTTCCGGCCGAAGTTCCCACTTCGGCTAAAAATAGCAACAATCCCAATTGCCGCAACAACTGATTGGCCGAACCGGACATCGACCAGATGACCGGGCCGGTTTTCCCGAGGAAACTCAGCACCAAAGCCGTCAACAAAATTCCTCCGGTCAAACCGGGAGAAAAAGTAAAACTATCGGAAAACGAAATACTGATCTTTCCCACCAGTACACCGAGCACAATCCCCATGGCAATGGGGAAAAAATCGGTATCCGAAAGGCGTTTTTCATCATTGCCCAGCAAAGAAGCGACCTCCCTCAAACTATCCTGATGCCCGACAATGCGCAATTTGTCCCCGAACTTCATCACCAGGCCCGGTTCAGGCGACAGATCGATACCGCTCCTGCGTACCCGGGTTACCGTGCAACCGAAATTTTCCTGTAAATTCAGACTACCCAAGGTTTTTCCGATCACTTCCTTTTTCGTCAGTAAAAGAGACTGCAGTTCGTAAGAACGGGCCAGCGGTAAATCTTGCTGTAATCTTTCTCCTACCAGCAACTCCAATTGCCGCAATGCTTCGGGACTACCCACCGCTTTGATCAGATCCCCTTCCTGCAATACCGTTTGCGAAGTGGGTATGGCCGTCGCATTTCCATGCCTGACCCGCGAAACGACAGCTCCGGTCATCGTCCTCACCTGTAACTGCATCAAGCTCTTTCCGAAAATGTTGGCATTGGTGATCCGGAAGGTGCCCGTATGTAATTCAGGATACTTATCTCGTTGCAAAACTTCCAGTCTTCTCTCTTCCGCTTTTAAATCGACCCCGAGAAATTTCGGTAATAATTTGACAAACAAAATCACCCCGATGACACCGAAGGGATAAGCGATACCATAAGCGATAGAAGCCGAAGGAGCATGTGTACTGTCGATAGCCGCAGCCAATCCCGGCGTACTGGTCAGCGAACCGGCGATCAATCCGACAGCCTCCGGAATTTCGATGCCCAGCAAATAATGAAACAAGATCCCGCAAAGACAAGCCGTACCGATAATGACAAACGTCAACAGAATCAAGACTTTTCCTTTAGCCCGGAAAGAATCGAAAAAACCGGGACCCGCCTGTATGCCTATCGTGAAAATAAAAAGCACTAAACCGAAATTTCCCAATTCCTTCGGAATGACGACTCCAAAATGTCCGAAAAGCAAAGCGATGAAGATCACAGCAGAAACATCCAGCGATATCCCCTTAAAATTGAGCCTTCCCAGGATAAAACCCAGGGCAACAATCAGGAAAAGTGCAAAATAAGAAGAATGCAATAAACTCTCTATCATAAATATATTATTCTATTTTAATTCGTGCCCCCAGTTTTCCCAGTTCTTCCCAATAAAAGGGAAAAGATTTCCGAACCACTTCTTGGTCCTGGATAAGGAGCCCGGGATAAACCAGGGCGGCCGGAGCAAAAGCCATAGCCATCCGGTGATCTTGATAGGTGGCGATTTCGGTACTTCTTACGGCGCACCGTTCCCCTTCCCAGATCAATCGGTGATTTTCCCCGGCTTTCACCCTAAATCCCAGTTTTCCTAATTCTTCGATCAAAGCGGAAATACGGTCGGTTTCTTTAATTCTCAACGTCTCCACCCCTGAAAAAACAAAAGGAATTCCCTTCAGGCAACAGGCAACGGCAAAGGATTGTACCAAGTCGGGCATTTCGATAAAATCCCAGTCCAAACGGGAAATTCCGCAAGCCTTCTTTCGTAAAATCACCTTCTCCCCTTCAAAACGGGTAGTTATTCCCAACCGATCCCACACGTCTTGCTGACGGGCATCGCCTTGCAGGCTTTTTTCTTTCAAACCTTCCAAAACCAGTTCTCCCTCCGCAGCGAGAGCCAGCAATTCATAAAAATAGGAAGCTCCGCTCCAATCCGCTTCCACCCGGTAAGGGACAGGTACATACCCGCCGGGTTTCACCCGGATCAACGACTCTTCAATCTCCACCAGAGCGCCGAACTCCCGCATAATCCCAACCGTCATCTCGATATAAGTGCGGGAAACCGTTTTATCCTTTAACCGGAGAGTCAATCCCTTTTCCATAGAAGGAGCGATCATCAGTAAAGCAGAAATATATTGACTACTGACCGCCCCAGAAATTTCCAGCTCCCCGCCTTTTAAAACCGATCCGTAAATACGCAAAGGAGGGAAACCCTCCTGTTCCGCATACTCGATACGCGCTCCCAACCGGTTCAGGGCTTCCGCTAAAATTTTAACGGGCCGCTGCTTCATGCGTTCAGAACCAGTAATTTCCCATACTCCCGGCCGGCGAGCCAGAAAAGCCGTCAAAAAACGCATCGCCGTTCCGGCATGCCCTACATCAAAACGGTCGGAAGCGGAACCCAACACCTCCAACATACGTCGGGTATCTTCACAATCCGATACGTTTTCCACCGCCTTCTCATTCCCCGACAACGCATGGATGATCAACACCCGGTTCGATATGCTTTTGGAAGCCGGTAAATTTACCTTCCCCTTCAGCTCATTATTTTTAAACTCAATCTGAATATTCATCCTCGCGAACGGTTTAATTCTTTCAGGACCTGCATAATTTCCTCCTTCGTACAATAATTATCGATCCTAAATACTCCCGGAGCAGATAGCAATGTAAAATTCACGCCTTCCCCTTCGTTTTTCTTATCGTGTAACATCAGCGCGTAAATTTCTTCATCCGAAGCACAGGTTAAATAAGGCGGATAATACTTTTCGATAAAAGCCCGGATACGTTCGTATAAAGCCGGGGGAAAATCCCTCCGCTGCACCGACAAATAAAGTTCGGCAATCATCCCGTAAGCTACGGCATCCCCGTGATAAACCTCCGCCCCCGTCCTCAGGGCAGCACTTTCGAGGGCATGCCCCACCGTATGCCCGAAATTGAGGGCTTTTCGCAACCTTTTTTCCTGCGGATCATTTTCCACAATGGCATATTTGATCTCCACGGATTTCCAAATCAGATTACCGAATTTTTCCCAATCGACCTGTTCGGGATCCACCCGCATAATCCGTTCAAAATGTTCTCCTCCGGCCAATAAGGCATGTTTCAGCATCTCGGCAAAACCCGATAACAACTGGCGGAGAGGCAAGGTCCTCAAAAAAACGGGATCGATAATCACCTTTTCCGGTATAGAAAAGGTACCGATTTCATTTTTCAAGCCGTTGAAATTAATACCGGTTTTCCCTCCTACCGAAGCATCTACCTGCGAAAGCAAAGTAGTCGGAACATTGATACAACTCATCCCCCGCTTAAAACAAGAAGCTGCAAATCCGCCCAAATCCGTAACCAGCCCGCCCCCGACATTGACGAGCACCGAACTCCGCTTAGCTCCCTGACTGCTCAATACCTTCCAAATATGTTCCGCACTCTCCAGCGTCTTATGCGCTTCTCCTTCCGGTACCACAATCAGCTGCTCCGGAAGCACTTTTTCACACTTAATCAAAGGGAGACAATACTCCTGCGTATGAGTATCCGCCAGGACATAAATCTGACCGGCTGTGTAGGGAGCAAGGGCTTTATTCAGTTCGGTACAGATGTTCCGGGAAAAAACGATATTTTTCATCTCTTTAAGTTTGGAACAAAGATAAAGTGAAAACCTACAACTAAAAAACTAAAATTCAAAAATACCGTACAATTACCAACCGTTCCGTCCCGAAAAGCAAAGGAAGACATGGACCGAAAAGGAAAAGAGAGGAGGCGAAAGGCGCAATATTGGAAGAAAACAATTGACAGCCTGCAACATTTTATTATTTTTGCGCTATTTCCCCCAAAATATAACCTCATCCATTAAGCGTGGACTGTTTTATCCGGGGATGAGGTCCGGGATCCCGGGACCTTGTTCATCTGCCAGCCAGATAAATTCGGTACCACGCTTAACTTTATTCCTTCCGCACAGCCTCTCCTCCAGCTCCGGGCATTTTCCTCCGCTCCGCCGAATTCTGTGGTCCGTTTCATTTTCTGCTTTTCCGAATTTCACCCGGCCTAAACCGAAAAAGGATCAAAATAATCCGCTGAAGGCTTTTTTAGCGGTATTATTTTTCATAAATTTGTTAAAATCACAGTTTGTTTCTGTTTTGTGCGACCTGTAAAAGCAGATCTCCGGCTGACCTCCGAGGCCACCCGTTGAAAGGGCATCTGCATCTGAAACCGATAAACAACCTGCCATGAATACTGAAAGCAATATCCGTATGCTGGTAGCACTCGCCCTGCTTCCGCGCTTAAACCTCCGCAACTTTCTCCCTTTATTCGAACACTGCGGAGGGATAGAAGGATTTTTTCTCGAAAACGAAAAAAACCTGCACGCACTCTACGCCGAACTCCACATACCGGGAAACGTTCCCGACCGACGGGCGATACTGAAACAGGCAGAGCAAGAAATGAAAAGCCTGGACCGACACCACATTCGGGTTTGCTCTTCCGAACATCTTTCTTATCCTTCCCTCTTGACTTTATGTCCCGACGCCCCCCTGGTATTCTTTTACAAAGGCGAACTGGATACAACACACCTTTTCCGTCTTGCCATAGTCGGTACCCGGAAGGCCTCCGAACGCTGCAAAAACAGAATCGATCATCTGGTGAGGGAATTGGCGGAAAGCCAGGCGCCTCTTCTGCTCGTAAGCGGATTAGCTTATGGAATAGACATTTCCGCCCACCGGGCCAGTATAAAATACGGTCTGAAAACCTATGCCGTTCTGGGACATGGTTTAAACCTTATTTATCCCGTTTCCCACCGGCAGACTGCTGAAAAAATACTGGAAGCGGGAGGAGCGCTCCTTTCGGAATTTCCCTGTTCCTCCACCATACGACCGGTAAATTTTTTGCAGAGGAACCGCATCATCGCAGGTTTATCCCACGCCACCCTGGTGGCGGAATCGGCCGAAAAAGGAGGAGCGATGGCTACAGCCCGCATGGCCTGGTCCTATAACCGCGATGTAATGGCCATTCCCGGGCGGCCCGACGACCAAATGTCTGCCGGCTGCAATCTTCTCATCAAACAGAATCTGGCCGCTTTAACGGAAAACGCCACCGATATTGTCCGGATGATGGGATTGCCGGTCCATTCTCCGAAAGAGACTCAGACTTCCTTTGATTTTTTCGATCCGGATAAAAATGAAAAAAAGATCCTGCAACTATTCCGCGAAAAAGGAGAGTTGGACGCCGATTCCCTCAGTCGCCTGACCCATATTCCCGTTCAGGAATTACAGGCTTTGCTTCTCCAACTGGAACTGAAAGGCCGTGTGATTTCCCTTTCCGGAAACCGTTACCTCCTTTGTTAAGGCAATTGCAGCCCCCCCTAAATTTTTAAAAACAGAATTCTGATATCCATCGGCCTGCATAGTTCTTTTTCAAATCATAAAAAATAAATGGAAAAAGTTTTGGAATATTAAATAATTGGGTAATTTTGACTTCTGAAAACGTTTGAGATTTTTCCCAAAGGTTACAGTTAGAATTAACAAACAAATATTTGTTACGAAAGCCGTAACGGCTTTAAAGATTTAAAAATTATACACACATGAGAGCAGAAATTAAAGAATTCATGGATGCCTTAAAGGCAAAAACTGTAGGTGAAAGCGAATTCCACCAGGCAGTAGAAGAAGTTATTGAAACGGTTTGGGATACCTATCAGGCAAACCCCAAATACAAAGCCAATAAGATTCTGGAAAAAATGGTTGAACCCGAAAGAGTAATCATGTTCAGAGTTCCATGGATTGACGATAAGGGCGAAGTACAAATCAACCGCGGATACCGGGTACAATTCAACAGCGCTATCGGACCGTACAAGGGAGGTTTGCGTTTCCATCCGTCTGTAACCCTCGGCGGATTGAAATTCTTAGGTTTCGAACAAACTTTCAAAAATTCCTTGACGACCCTTCCGATGGGTGGCGGTAAAGGAGGTTCTGACTTCAACCCCAAAGGGAAATCAGACAATGAAGTAATGCGTTTCTGCCAGAGCTTCATGACAGAACTTTGCAAATACATCGGTCCCGATACCGACGTACCCGCGGGTGATATCGGTGTAGGCGGCCGGGAAATCGGTTATTTATTCGGACAATATAAGAGAATCCGTAACGAATTCGTAGGCGTATTGACCGGAAAACCGAGAGAATTCGGCGGATCACGCGTACGTCCGGAAGCTACCGGTTACGGTACGGTTTATTTCGCTCAACACATGCTGCATGAAAAAGGCGAAGAAATCAAAGGTAAAGTCGTATGCTTATCCGGTTTCGGTAACGTAGCTTGGGGTGCTGCTCAGAAATTAGTTCAATTGGGAGCTAAAGTAGTGACCATCTCCGGTCCTGACGGATACATCTATGACGAAAAAGGGTTGACCCAGGAAGGGGTGGACTATATGCTCGAGTTACGTGCCAGCAACAACGACGTTGTAGAACCGTATGCAGCTAAATTCGGTGCTAAATTCTTCGCTAAGAGAAAACCGTGGGAAGTAAAATGCGACCTGGCATTCCCCTGCGCTATCCAGAACGAACTCAACGAAGAAGATGCCAAAACATTGGTAGCCAACGGATGTAAAATGATCGTTGAAACCTCTAACATGGGATGTACTGCCGAAGCCGTTAAATATGCCAACGCTCATATCTCTTTCGCTCCGGGTAAAGCCGCTAATGCCGGTGGTGTTGCCGTTTCCGGTCTGGAAATGAGCCAGAACTCCCTGCGTTACAGCTGGACAGCAGAAGAAGTAGATCAGAAACTGTCTCAGATCATGAAAGATATCCACGATACTTGTGTTAAATTCGGCAAGACCGGAGACAAGATCGACTACGTCAAAGGAGCTAATATCGGTGGTTTCATCAAAGTTGCTGAGGCGATGTGCGCTCAGGGACATGTATAATCCCCAACCGGTATACGTCTTACGTAATACAAAGGGACTGTGTCTTTCGGCACGGTCCCTTCTCTTTTTCCCCCAATCGTTCCTGCTCTTTTTTAGGAAACTGAAAGTCGTCCGTTATTTTTATTATAATAACTAATCCTGTAGCTAATTAACGAAATCCATCGCCCGATTCTGCGGAAAAAACGTATCTTTGTAACGTTATACTCAAGCGTCAACTCCAATGATATACATCGATACTCATGCTCACCTCTACGGTGAAGAATTCGACCGGGACCGGCAAGAAACGCTAGAGCGGGCGAAAGAAGCCGGGGTAAGCCGTATTATTCTTCCGGATATCGATTCCACCTCCCGTCCGGCTATGCTGGCACTTAGCGAAACGGATCCCTCCTACCTCTTTCCCCTCATCGGCCTGCACCCGACTTCTGTGAACGCCGACTATAGGCCGGAACTTCGGGAAGTAGTCCAGCAGTTGGGACAACGGACATTTTACGGTATCGGGGAATGCGGACTGGATTTTTACTGGGATAAAACGTATTACCGGGAACAAATCAAAGTTTTCGAATATCAACTGGGCATAGCCCGGGACGCCCGGCTGCCGGTGGTTATTCATTCCAGAGATGCCCTGGACGAAGTTTTCCACAGTCTGGAGAAATATCCGGAGCTACCGGGTATATTACACTGTTTTCCCGGCAATGAAGAAGATGCGCGGCGGGCGTGCGACAGGGGGCTTCTGTTGGGAATCGGAGGAGTCGTGACCTTCAAAAACAACTCGCTGGCCTCCGTAATCCGAAAAGTGGGAATACAAAATCTGGTGCTGGAAACGGATGCCCCTTATCTGGCCCCTGTCCCTTATCGGGGAAAAAGGAACGAAAGCAGCTATATTCCTCTCATTGCCCGGAAAATTTCGGAAATAGCAGGAGAAGACGTGAAAAAAATAGCAGAAATAACGACTCAGAATGCTATGAATTTATTTACTTTGCAATCGGAAACCACATTACCCTCGGGGATAAGATGAATAAATCGATACTGATAATATATACCGGCGGAACTATCGGGATGGTAAATGATCCGGAAACCGGTGCATTATGTCCTTTCAATTTCGAGCAAATCGCCCAGGAAGTCCCGGAAATCCGCGAATTCGGCTTCGATATCGACAGCTACACCCTTCCTCACATCATCGATTCCTCCGATGTCCGGCCGGCATTGTGGGGAGAATTATGCGAGATCATCCTCAAAAATTACGATAACTATTGCGGTTTCGTTATTTTACACGGAACCGATACGATGGCTTATTCCGCTTCGGCTCTCAGTTTCATGTTGTCCGATCTGACCAAACCCGTCATATTTACGGGTTCCCAGCTTCCGATCGGAAAAATCCGTACCGACGGGAGAGAAAATCTGATCGCTTCCCTGGAAATCGCTGCCGCCTACATCGGCGATAAAGCCATAGTGCCGGAAGTTTGTATCCTTTTCGGCTCCCGCCTGTTCCGGGGGAACCGCACCACTAAAATCAATGCCGAAAGTTTCGATGCGTTCCAGTCCTTCAATTATCCGCCTCTGGCGGAAATAGGGATTCATATCCATTACAACTACGGCGCAATCGATTACTCGCCCCGTATCAAAAAAGTTTCCGCTTTCACCCAGATGGATACGGACGTAGCTATTCTGAAAATATTTCCGGGGATGGGACTGCAATTACTGGATGCCGTCATCCATACACCCGGCTTAAAGGGACTGGTTCTGGAAACTTACGGTTCGGGGAATGCCCCCACCGAAGAAAGTTTTCTGCACAAAATCCAGGAAGCTTCCGAAAAAGGAATCATTATTTACAACGTGAGCCAATGTCAGGGAGGTACGGTGGAAATGGGCAGGTATGAAACCAGTCGTCGGCTAGTAAACGCCGGCGTTACAGGAGGATACGATATTACCACCGAAGCGGCCGTATGCAAAATGATGTATTTGTTAGGAAAAGAGAAAGACGCTAACGAAATAAAAAAAAGTTTAAAATCATCGTTAAAAGGAGAAATAAGCGTGAATCATATTGGATTTTAACATTTTTTTTGTACCTTGCCCCGTCTTTCGGAGTGTAACCGATGTAAACAAAGGTTTGCGAAGAAAATAAAAAAAACATATAGAGTTAAAATTAATTATTTATAAACTAAAAACCAGTTAAAGAGATCATGAGAAAATTATTTGCACTAATAGCAGTTTTAGGAATGCTTACTATTGGAGCATCAACCATGCTGATGGCTCAGGAAGCTACAGACGCTACACAAACTACGACCACTGTTGACGAAGACGTTGTAGAAAGTACCTCCATGCATGCCGCTATCAAACAGAAATTCATCGAAGGAGGTGCCGGATTTATGGCAGCTGTTGTACTTTGTTTGATTTTGGGCCTTGCCGTATCCATCGAAAGAGTTATTTATCTGAACTTGGCCGATACCAATACGAAAAAGTTAGTGAACGGTGTTGAGGATGCACTGAACAACGGTGGCATTGAAGCTGCAAAAGAATATTGCCGCAATGCCCGTGGCCCGGTAGCGAGTATCTTCTATCAGGGATTGATGCGTTACGATCAGGGAGTAGATATGGTTGAAAAATCAGTAATTTCTTACGGTTCCGTTCAAATGGGTCTGTTGGAAAAAGGTTTGACCTGGATTTCTCTGTTTATCGCTATCGCTCCTATGTTAGGGTTCCTTGGAACGGTTATCGGTATGATCGAGGCCTTCGATAACATCCAGGCTGCAGGAGATATGAGTCCGGCTTTGGTTGCAGGAGGTATTAAAGTGGCTTTGATTACAACCGTAGGTGGTTTGATCGTAGCTATGATCCTCCAGGTATTCTTCAACTACTGTAATTCAAAAATCGAAGGTATCGTAAACAATATGGAAGATGCCTCTGTAAGTTTGTTGGATATCTTAGTAAAATACAATCAAAAAAATAAATAATCACCAACCATGACTGGAAAGATATTAAGAATCGTCACAATAGTAATGTTCGTTATTACGGCAGTGTTGTTGGGTATGTTCATCTTCGGTGGCAATGTACCCGATCAGATCTACACCACTCCGATCTATACGGCTTCATTACTGAATTGGGCGTATACATTATTTATAATAGCCATTATCGCTGCGATAATATTCCCTATCGTCAGACTGTTCACCCGACCGAAACAAGCCATGAAAAGTTTTATCGGCCTGATCGTACTGGCGGTAGTCGTATTGATCGCTTATGCCATGGCTGACGGAACCCCCATGAATATCGTAGGTTATACCGGTCCGGACAACGTACCTTCCCGCCTGATATTCTCGGATACGATCATTTATACCATGTATATCATGTTCGGAGCTGCTATCATTGCTATTATTGCAACCGAGTTCCTTAGAAAAGTTAGATAAATCAATCTCCACTGGGGAAAGAGAAAAACGAATAATATGGCAAAGAAAAGACCAGAAATTAACGCTACTTCAACAGCCGATATTGCTTTCTTGTTGCTTGTATTCTTTTTGGCTACAACGACAATGAACGTAGATTCCGGTATGTTCCGAAGATTGCCGCCATATCAGCCCGATAATACCGAAGCACCGAAAATTGCAAAAAGAAACATTTTGCAGGTTATGGTGAACCGGGACAACCTACTGGCTATCAACGGTGAATTGCTGGATGTTTCCAAATTGAAAGACAGAACGATTGAATTTATCCTTAATCCGATGAATGATGAAAGTCTTCCGGAAAAGACCGTAAAGGATATCAACCTGTTGGGGAATGTCGAAGTTTCCAAAGGCATTGTCTCCCTTCAAAGTGATAAAGGAACATCCTACGAAATGTACATCGCCGTACAAGACCAGTTGGCCGCCGCTTACAATGAAGTGCGGGACCGGAAAGCTATGTCGAAATGGGGCAAGAAATACGCAGCACTGACATCGGAACAGCAGGAAGCAATCAAAGATTGGATACCTATGTCTATATCGGAAGCAGAACCTAAAAATATAGGAGGAAAAAAATAATGGCAAAATTTAAAAAAGGGGGCAAGAAAGAAACGCCCGCAATTTCAACCGCGTCATTACCCGATATTGTGTTCATGTTGCTTTTCTTCTTCATGGTAAGTACGACCATGCGTGAAGTAACACTTATGATTCAGAATAATCTGCCGCAGGCAACTCAGATTGCCAAACTGGAAAAGAAATCGTTGGTAAGTAATATTTATGTAGGAAAACCGACGTATCAATTCCAAAAGGCTTATGGAACGGAACCCCGTATCCAGTTGAACGATAAGTTTGCGACATTGCAAGACCTCGGCGCTTTCGTAGCAGCCGAACGCGAGGCTCGGAAAGAAGAAGAAAGAAATAGCATTACGAACAACCTGAAGATTCAGTCCGAAACGACTATGGGTATTGTTACCGACATCAAGCAGGAATTACGCAAAGCTAATTCTTTGAGAATCAATTATGGGGCCAGACAAAAGGTCACCCATAATTAATATTAAAAAAAAGGGGATCAAAAATCCCCTTTTTTCTTGCAAAATTATTATTTTTGCAACGCATTTGGTTCCGTAGTTCAATGGATAGAATGAAGGATTCCGGTTCCTTTGATTGGGGTTCGAGTCCCCACGGGATCACAAGACCAAAAACCCAAAACGCTAATATTCAGTGTTTTGGGTTTTATTTTTGAGGCTTATTTTATGAATTTGCGCAACGAATGCACAACGGAATAATAAAATAAGCGGCTGGTTAGATCCGCTTATACATACTATAAAGATAGATGATCCCTTTTTGACCATTTGAAAACAAGCTTCAAATATAATACTCAAATCCTGACTGTTTTACATTTATACCCGGTTTTGAATAATCCCTAAATGACAGGTAGAGGGGACAAGAGGGAGATAAAGAGGATTTCCGACGGGGGCTAGCAGTCCCCACATTTTTTAGTATCTTCGCAAAAGAAAGCGACCGTCCGGAAAAATACCCGAAAGACGCTGAAACAATATACAGGATTCTGACAAAACGGATACATATGAAAACTCCCGCACAGCATACCAAAATCAAAGTGATTACAGGTTACATCTTGCTTTTCCTGCTCACGATAATCACCATCCTTTTTATTTATAAACAAATCACCCGCCTGACGGGAGACGAAGGATTGATTAGTAAAGCGAATCAAAAATTATTCATTGTAGGAAACACCATTACCAACCTGTATGAAGCCGAATCCCTGAGTAATTCCTTTCTCCAAACCGGCTCCGGGAATTCTTTCCGCAAATACATCGGCCTGATCCACCAGGTGGAAACCGATATCGATACGCTGAAGAAACTAACCTCCGAACCTGCTCAAATTGCCCGAATCGATACCATTTACGTGCTGTTGAACGATAAAATCAAAAATCTGAAAGAACTGATCAAGGTAAAAAAATCCCAGAGTCCGGACGAATATTACACCAAGGCCATTGCTCTCATCGAATCGACCCGGGATTCGGTTCAGGACATCCAAAACGTACAGAAAAGAATCGTTACTACCCTCGACAGTTCTTACGTAAAAAACAAGAAAAAAAGGAAGGGTTTTTTGGGCATCTTCGGTCCCCGCCTTCCCGATTCTACCCTAGAAGTTAAAATTTCCCAACACATCGTATTGGATACCATACATGCTCAGGTACCTGAACACAATACCGATAGCATTGTCAATATCCTCAAAGCGGCCTGGGAAAATTTTCAGGCAGAAACGGCTATTCTGAACCGTCAAATCAGTCAAAAGGAATACAACATCGTCACCCAAAGCGTACTGATCACCGAACAATTGAAAAAGGTGTTATACGCTTACGAAATGGAAGAAATCACCCATTCGATGAACCGGATCGAACAGCGGGAACAACTGAGAAACACGACCGCCAACCTGATTGCCAAAATAGCCATCATCGCCGTCCTCTTCATCGCTTTTTTCTGTACCTTGATCTTGCGGGATATTTCCCGGAACCAACGTTACCGCCGGGAATTGGAAGCTGCTAAAAATTACACCGACCGCTTGTTGAAGATGCGGGAAAAATTTATGCTGACGGTCACTCATGACATCAAATCCCCTCTGGGTTCTATTATCGGTTATATCGAACTTTTAAAGAAAACCCTTACTCATGAAAAACAACGGTATTTTCTCAGCAATATGAAAAGTTCTGCGGAACATATCCAGCAACTGGTTATGAATTTGCTGGATTTCTCTAAACTGGAAGCCAATAAAATACAACCCGATGAGATTACCTTTCATCCGGCAGACCTGTTACAGGAAATTTACGACAGTTTTTTACCGCAAGCCCGTTCCAAAAAGCTGAAATATACTTGCCGGCTCGATCCGTCTTTGGCCGAACCGCAAAGCGGAGACGCCCTGCGCATTCGCCAAATTACCGCCAATATTCTTTCCAACGCAATCAAATACACCCCCCAAGGGGAAGTGATGTTGGAAGCAGCTATCGATCCCCAAAACCGGCAATTGACGATCCGGGTCAAAGATTCCGGCCCCGGCTTATCCCCCGAAGAACAGAAACAGATTTTCAATGAATTTACCCGTTTGTCTTCCTCGAACGAAATAGAAGGTACCGGTTTGGGCCTAGCCATTACCCTAAAACTGGTTCATCTCCTGGGCGGAGATTTACACATCGACAGCAGCCCGGGGCAAGGTAGCTGCTTTACCGTTACCCTCCCCCTGAAAGAAGGAGGAAAAGCCAAAGCCGAACTTCAAAAGGAAACGGACCTCCCCACCCTACAGGCAAAAGCGCTTGTCATTGACGACGATCCGCTGCAATTGCAAATGATGGCCGCTCTGCTGGAATCCTACGGGGTTCAGGCCGATATCACCACATCTCCCGACCAACTGGCCGAAAAAATCGAAAGGGAAAATTACGACCTGATCTTTACCGATATTCAAATGCCTCAGACAGACGGCTTCGAAGTGGTGAAACGCATCCGGGAGTCTGCTCTTCCCGGGGCTTCGTCTATCCCGGTCATCGCCTTATCCGCCCGGTGTGATCTGAAAGAAGAGGATTACAAAAAAGCAGGTTTTACGGCCTTCTGGGACAAAACCCTACGTCCCGAAACCTTCCCTCATCTTCTCCGGCAACTGACGGAAGAAGCGGGGTGGACGGCTCCCCTCACGTCCGTACCGGTTTCAGGAAGGGAAGAAAGTAATAAAGAAAGAGAAACCGGGAATTATACCCTGAAACATATCCGGCAATTTACAGATAACGATCCGGAAGCCTTGAAAAGGATTCTGGAATCCTTCCTGCAGGAAACCCGTAAGCATCTGGAACAATTGGATCGTGATCTGCAGGAAAAAGATTACCCTTCGCTGGGCAAATTAGCTCATAAAATGCTGCCCGTCTTCCGTCAGTTGGAAGCTAAAGACATCATTCCCCATCTCCAGAGGCTGGAAAGCTCGGATAAAGAACCGTTGTCCGAGTCAGAGTTTTCCACCCTGACCGAAAGTATTCTGACTTCCGTACGAGAACTTTGTGAAAAAATCCGGCAGGACGCCGACTATTCCAAAGAGTAATGTTTAAGCCGGTTATAAAGCGTCTTTCGGTCGATTTTCAAGAGCCGGGCGGCTTCGCTTTTATTCCCGTTACACTTCGCCAGAGCCTCCCGGATCAGCTCCAATTCATTCTTTACACGTTTCCGGGACAAGTCTTCTATGACCTTCTCCCCGGCTTGCAACAGCTCGGCGGGAATCTCATCGACGGTAATATAGGAAGAAGGGCACAACAGGGTGGCCCTTTTGATGACATTTCTCATCTCCCGTAAATTTCCGGGCCAGTTATAACGGCGAAAAACCCGCAATACCTCTCCTTCGAATCCGATGACGTTTTTGTCCAGTTCTTCGTTCGCCTGAGCCAGAAAGAAATCGGCGAAAATCTCTATGTCTTCCGGTCTTTCCCGTAAACTGGGAGCTTTCAGTGAAAATTCGTTCAGACGATGGTATAAATCCTCCCGGAAACTTCCCTCCGCCACCGCCTGGGTCAGATTTTCGTTGGTAGCAGAAATAATCCGGATATCCAGCGGAATTTCCTTACTGCCGCCCACCGGCTTTACCTTTCGTTCTTCCAAAGCCCGTAGCAACTGCACCTGAATATCATAACTGAGATTACCGATTTCATCCAAAAAAATCGTCCCTCCGGAAGCGAGTTCGAAATAACCGGTTTTGTCGTTCACCGCACCCGTAAAGGCTCCCTTCACATGTCCGAAAAACTCACTGGCCGCCAAATCCCGGGGAATAGCCCCGCAATCCACCGCTACAAAAGGTTTGTCTTTCCGTTTGCTCTGGGCATGAATCAAACGGGCGATATATTCCTTTCCCGAACCGCTTTCTCCCGTAATCAGCACCGACATCGAAGTCGGAGCCACCAAGCGGATATATTCGTACAGCTTTCCCGCCTGTTCACTGTTTCCCTTGATGTAGGGCACCTCTGCCGGAACGCCGGTCTGTTTCTCCCGGTTCGTTCCTTTTTTCCGCAGAGCTTCCTCGATTTTCTTCAATATCTCTTCCGGAATCACCGGTTTGGAAACATAATCGAAAGCTCCGGATTTCATCGCTTCCACTGCCGTTTGTATATCTGCGTATCCCGTCATCAGGATCACCTGAATATCGGGACGACTAGCCTTCACTTTTTGCAATAAATGGATACCGTCTTTGTCCGGCAAACGCAAATCGGTCAGAATCACTTCAAAAGACCCCGTCTCCACCTTCTTCAAGGCCGATTCACAAGAAAACGCTTCTTCTGCTTCAAATCCCCGTTTCGTCAACCAGGTTTTCAGCATCAGACAAAATGTCATATCATCGTCTACCAATAAAATTCTTGCCATATCTTTTCCTTATAAAAACGAAGAATTCGTTAGCCTGAATTTTAAAAATTTCTCTTCCCGCTGGGATCTTCCAGCATCTGAGGGATAAAGAAACATACTTCGCTATTTCCATGCAATTTAATACAAAAATCGCGGAATTACAATTTTTAGGTCCTCCTCCGACATAAAAATGATTTCTGTTTCCGTCCTTTTCCGGCAATCTCCCTCTCTGCTCCGAAATCCCCTAAATTTTAAACAAATGTATTAAAAAAAGAAGACATAGCAAAAAAGGAGCCGTGTACCGACTCCTTTCTCACATTAAATAATAAGACTCAGTTATACGGACTGAGTTTCCTTTACCGCCTCTTCTTTTTGGAATTGGCCGGTTTCGCTATAATAGACTACCAACTTTGCTTTTTCTTTCTTCAAGACGAGTTTATAACTGTTGTCACTTCCCTTGTAAGCCTCATCGGTTACATAAGCTGCATATTTAGCAGCAACAGCGGACTTCACCACTTCAGGAACATCGGCTACCTCGATTTTAGCATAGGTTACTTCATCCGAAGCCAGGCATACCACAACCGGAGCTTCCTTTTTTACCGTATCTTTTTTTATCGTATCCTGTTCCACCTGATTTTGCGCGGATACAGACAAAGAGAACAGGCCGGAAACGGCTACCACTAAAATCATTTTTACTACATTTTTCATGACCGTAAGTTTTAAGTTTGACTTTATATAAACACTTTTCCTTATTGAAAAAAATATGCCGTATTTTCTATAAATGCGGCATGCTCTGATTTTCAATGCATTATATAAAAATCATTTTCTATCAGTTGTAGAAATATGGGGAACAACTGTGTAAAAAATCCTCAAAAAAAAAGTCACTCTTCCACCAACTTGCTTTCTGCTTGCCGGGCGGCGGAAAAATCCTGTTTATGACGGTGGAATTTGGCGCGGATACGTTCCAGACACAAATTTCCGATACTTCCTTCGTGGGTATGGTGGAGAGGGCGATTCGTATCTGCCGTATAGGTGCCGGCCTGTACCTCCTGTCCCACTGTCCGGTAAGCTTCCCGGAAGGAAACTCCGGCAGCCACCTGATCGTTGACGTCTTCTACGGTAAATAAATAGGTGTATTTTTCATCGCTCAGAATAGCCGGATTCAGTTCCACCTCCTTCAATACCATCCCGGCCATTCGCATACAATCGGTCAATTCTCCGAAAGCCGGCAAATAAATTTCCTTGGTCAATTGCATATCCCGGAAATAACCGGAGGTTAAATTTGTACCGATCATCGCCAACTGAACCGGCAAAGACTGCAACCGGTTGGATTTCGCCCGGATCAGTTCGAATATATCGGGATTTTTTTTATGAGGCATAATACTCGACCCGGTCGTAAACCGGTCGGGAAGTTTCAAAAAACCGAAATTACCACAGGAAAACAGGCAGACATCGGCAGCCATTTTTCCCAGAGTAGTGGCAAAAGAAGCCAAAGCAAAAAGCACGTTTTTTTCCATTTTACCCCGTTGCATCTGAGCATACATGGAATTATAAGCGAGGTCGTCGAATCCCAGCAAACGGGTAGTCAAAGCCCGGTCCAAAGGAATAGAAGAACCGTAACCGGCCCCGGAACCCAGCGGGTTGGTATTTACCATCGCATAAGCGGCTTTCAACAGTAATAAATCGTCTGCCAGGGATTCGGCATAGGCACCGAACCACATGCCGAAGGAGGAAGGCATAGCTATTTGTAAATGGGTGTATCCGGGCATCAGTATAGCTTTCGCCGCCTCGGCCCGCTCCAACAATATACCGAACAACACCTCCGCTTCCTCTTGAACTTCTGCCAGTTTGCTACGTGAAAACAATTTCAGGTCCGTGAGTACCTGATCGTTTCGGGAACGCCCGGTATGGATTTTTTTTCCGGCCTCCCCGCATTTACGGGTCAGTAAAAATTCGATTTGAGAATGAATGTCTTCTATTCCCTCCTCTATGGAAAAATCCCCTTCCTCTATGGAAGCCAGAATTTCTTTCAGCCCGGTTTTCAAATTATCCAGTTCCTTTTTCTCCATCAACCCCACGGCATATAACATCTGCAAATGGGCCATATTCCCCAATACGTCGGCCCGGGCCAGCATCACATCCAGTTCTTTGTCCTTTCCGACGGTAAATGTTTCGGTAAACCGATCGATATCGTATCCTTTATCCCAAAGTTTCATTTTCTAAAATATATTCAATTGTTTGTGTCTTTCTTCAAACGGCCGGTTTGAGCCGGACGCTTCTATTCAAAACGAAATCCGTCCGCCAGACGTACCAAAGTTCCGATACCTTCCTCTATCTCTTCCAGGAAGATGTATTCGTCGGCGGTATGGCTGCGAGCGCTGTCTCCCGGACCGATTTTCAACGATAGAAAAGGCAGAACGGCCTGGTCGGAAGTCGTAGGTGAGCCGTAAGGTTTCAATCCGAAACCCTTACAACGCTTCACAAACGGATGGTTTGCGGGTATGGCGGAAGAATTGAGGGAAAAAGAACGGGGGCGGACTTCACATTTCACGCTCGAGCGTATCGTCTCATAAATCTCGGCATTCGTATAATGCTCGTTCACCCGGATATCTACCACAAAGCGGCATTCGGCCGGCACCACATTATGCAAAGTCCCTGCCTCTATTCCCGTAACCGTCATTTTCACCTCTCCCAGCAAAGCGGACTTTTTTCCGAATTTATACGTCCGGAACCATTCGATATCGGGCAAGGCTTCGTACAAGGCGTTAACGCCTTCGTTCCGGGCGGCATGTCCTCCCTTCCCACGGGCAATACAGTCCAGCACCATCAGTCCCTTCTCGGCAATAGCGGGCTGCATGCCGGTAGGCTCTCCCACCAGCGCCAAGTCTATCCGTCCCAATTCTTCCACCACGCTTTGCACCCCCCCTTTACCGGTATTTTCTTCCTCTGCCGAATTCAGGTAGATCAGATTATAGGGCTGGGAGCGACGATCCAATTCCAGAAAAGCCGCCAGCATGGAAACGACACTTCCACCGGTATCATTGCTCCCTAGACCGAACAGTTTACCGTCCTTCACTACCGGTGTGAAAGGATCGGTTTTCCAATCACCGTGAGGACGTACCGTATCGATATGGGCTTCGAATAAGAGCGTCGGTTTGGATGGGTCAAAAGTACGGGATCTGACCCATACATTATTTCCTTTGCGGTAAACGGGATAACCCTCTGCCGCCCATACCGCCTCCATCAGGTCCGCTACACCCGTTTCTTCTCCACTGAACGAAGGGATCGAAATCATGGACTTCAACAGTCCGATAGCCTGTTCGTTATTCATTTCTCTATTTCGCTGAGATTAGTTTTAAAGTCGGATTACCGTTCCTCCTTCCAGTAGGCCGGGATGCGTCAGACGAACGGACTTTACTCCGGCCTCCAGGGTTTTGAAGGCATTCTCCAATTTCGGAAGCATTCCCGAATGAATCACGCCCCCGGCCCGGAGTCTTTCATAATCCGGACGGGTGATTTCAGGAATCACGGAAGATTCATCTTCCACATCGGCCAACACTCCCGGTTTGTCGAAACAATACACCAGTTCGGTCTCCCGGCAGGGCCCCATCGCACAGGCTACGGCAGAAGCGACACTATCGGCATTCGTATTCAGCAATTGGCCGGAAAGTGCGAAAGTGACGGGAGAAATCACCGGCATGATCCGCTGCTCTAACAACAATTGGAGGCCGCTTACGTTCACCCGGTCGATGTCTCCGGCAAACCCCCAGTCGATATCCTGCGTTTCCCGCTTATGAGCCTGTACAATCCCCATATCGCAACCGGACAGTCCGCAGGCATTCACTCCTGCGGCCTGTAAAGCCGCTACGATTTTTTTGTTCGCCCAGCCGGCATAAGCCATCACGACTACTTCCAGCGTAGCTTCATCCGTAATGCGTCTTCCTTCATGCATACGGGTTTTTATTCCCAGACGCTCCGCCAACCGACCCGCCAAACTCCCTCCCCCGTGTATGAGGATACAATGTGGATAATAAAGCGACACTTTCTCTACCAGTTGTTGCAACCACTTTTCATTTTCGATCAATTTTCCACCGATCTTGATCACCTTTATCCTCATGGCTACCCTACCTTTTCCGTTAATTTCCCCGGCATTACCTTCTGCTCTCCCTTTTGCCGGTACATCACTCCCCGGAAAGCCTCTAAAAATTCATCAGCCTCTTTCCGGGTGATCGTCAAAGGGGGTAACAGCCGTAAAGTATGCTTTCCGCTATATCCCGTCAACACCCGGTATTGTTCCAGCAAATCTTTCCGGAAGACCGATCGGGGGACAGTCAGAACGACTCCGATCATCAACCCTCTGCCTCTTACGTTTTCCACTCCTTTCATCCGCCCCAATTCTTTCATCAGGTATTTACCCAGAGCTGCCGCATTATTTAACAGGTATTCCCGGTCGATCACTTCCAGTACGGCCAAGGCCGCCGCACACGCCAGATGACTGCCGCCGAAAGTGGTTCCAAGCATGCCTTTTCTAGCTTTTATCCGTTCGTCGATCAACAGACCGGCTATCGGGAAACCGTTTCCCATTCCTTTGGCCATCGTTATTATATCGGGCTTTACCCCGGCATACTGATGAGCGAAAAACCGGCCCGTCCGGGCATATCCCGACTGTATTTCATCCACAATCATAAAGGTCCCCGAAGCATCGCAGGCTTTTCTCATACTCATCAGAAACCCCTCTTCCGGAATGCGGATACCTCCCACTCCCTGAATACCCTCTACCATCACCGCAGCATATTCCCCCGTTGCCAATTCCTTTTCCAGAGCAGGAGTATCGTTCAAAGAAACAAAAGTCACCTGATGGTTCCGGTTTACCGGAGCCTGTATATCCGGATTATCCGTAACGGCTACCGCAGCACTGCTACGACCGTGAAAAGCTCCTTTACAGGACAGAATCCGTTCCCTTCCGTTCGTAAAAGAAGCCAGTTTCAAAGCATTTTCATTCGCTTCGGCTCCACTGTTACACAGAAAAAGCCGGTAATCCCCATACCCGGACAAACAGCCTAAACGCTCCGATAATTCTTCCTGCAAGGAATTCCGCACGGCATTGGAATAAAAACCGATCTTACCGAGTTGGCGAGACACTTTTTCCACATATACCGGATGACCGTGCCCGATAGAAATAACGGCATGTCCCCCGTAAAAATCCAGGTACTTTTCCTTTCCGGCATCCCACAAATAGGCCCCTTTCGCCTCCACCGGCTCTATATTCAGTAAATCATAAACTTCAAACAACATAACCCGCGTATTAAAAATAATTGGCTTTCAACTGCAAGCCGGTATCTTCGTCCAGGCCGCACATAAGGTTCATATTCTGTACAGCTTGTCCCGACGCTCCTTTCAACAGATTATCGATTACGGAAGTAATCAGTAATTGATCCTCTTCCTGCTTCAGATGGATGAAACAATAATTGGTGTTTACCACCTGTTTGAGATACAAAGGTTCTTCGCTGACACAGACAAAAGGGTGAACGGAATAATAAGATTTATAAAGGTCCCTCAGTTCCGTCAAGCTCCTATCGGTTCGAATCACCGTATTGATGAAAATTCCCCGGGTATGGCATCCCCGGACCGGAACAAAAGCCAGATCGTATGTATCCGAAGCACCGGCCCGGTTCAATGTTTCCCGGATTTCGGAGAGATGCTGGTGGGTAAATACCTTATAATTCGAAAGATTGTTGAAACGATTGCTGAAATGGGTATCTTCGGTCGGCTTCTGTCCCGCTCCCGTAGAACCGGTGATGCCGAATACCGTAATTTCCCCGGGTAATTTTCCCGTCGCCGCCCAGGGAAGCAATCCCAGTTCGATAGCCGTAGCAAAACAACCCGGGTTGGCAATCCGGCGGCTCTTTCGGATAAGATGTCCCGAAAGTTCGGGCAAACCGTATACAAACCCCCGGCACTGCTGTTGCAGACGGAAATCATTCCCGAGGTCGATAATCTTCACCTTTTCCGGAATTTTGTTCCGATCCAGAAAACCGGCGGACAATCCGTGCCCCATACACAGAAACAGCACGTCAATGTCTGTAAAATCGATATCGGAGAACACCAGAGAAGAATACAGCAAATCCCGGTGCACACTCCATAAGGGTTTACCGGCATGCGAACCGCTTTGCACGTACCTGAGTTCGGCTTCAGGATGTCCGAGCAATACCCGAATCAATTCTCCTGCGGTATATCCCGCTCCTCCCGCTATACCTATTCTCATAACAGATCCCGGTTTACGGCATTATAAATCATCAGGGGCATCGCCAGCATGCGGGTAAACCCTTTTACATCGGCTGAAGTCCAGGCATTGTTCATTTCTCCGTATTGGGCAAAGCCGGCTTGCATCAGGTCATGAACCGACTCTATCCCCACCAGTTCGAAATGATAGGGACGGAGTCGCAATTTCACTTTTCCGGACACATTCCGCTGGCTGTTTTCCAGAAATTTTTCCACGTCCCGCATTACCGGTTCCGCATACATCGCCTCGTGTAAAAACATACCGTACCAATTCCCCAATTGTTCCTTCCAGTATTGCTGCCATTTAGTCAGCGTATGTTTTTCCAGCAATTCGTGAGATTTGATAATCAACAAAGGGGCGGCCGCTTCAAAACCCACTCTTCCTTTAATACCCACCAGGGTATCTCCTACGTGAGTATCTCTTCCGATGGCCCAGGGAGCCGCTATCGCTTCGATAGCCCGGATGGCGGGAATGCGATTCATTTTTTCTCCGTTTATGCCGGTCACCTCTCCTTTTTCGAATTCGATCTCCAGCAGCTCGCTCCCGCTTTTCTGCAACTGGGATGGATACGCCTCTTCCGGGAGATTCGTATCGGAATGCAGGGTCTCTTTTCCTCCTACAGAAGTTCCCCACACTCCTTTATTGATAGAATATTCCATCTTTTTCCAATCGTAATTTACCCCCTGCTTTTTCAAATAAGCGATCTCCTCTTCCCGGGAAAGCTTTAAATCCCGGGTGGGAGTAAGGACTTGTATATGAGGAGCAAATACACTAAAACACAAATCGAATCTTACCTGATCGTTTCCTGCTCCCGTACTCCCGTGTGCTATATATTGCGCTCCGATTTCCCGGGCATACTTTACAAGGGCCAACGCCTGAAAAGTCCGTTCTGAACTGACGGACACAGGATACGTCTTATTCCGCAATACATTTCCGAAAACCATGTACCGGATACATTTGTCATAATATTCATCGGTCACATCCAGATTCACATGTTTCCTGGCTCCCAAAGCGTAGGCTTTTTCCTCCACCACTTTCAATTCCGCCTCACTGAATCCTCCCGTATCGGCTAAAGCCGTATACACTTCCAGCCCCATTTCTTCACTGAGGTATTTCACACAATAGGAAGTATCCAAACCTCCGCTATAAGCTAAAACTACTTTTTCCATGTCTGTCTCTATCTTTTCATTTATCGTCATTTACCGGCATACTTCTCTCTTCAGGCAAATTTTTTCAACAACCGTACAATGGCCGAACGCTTATTTCCCGTTTTTCGCAATTCAGCCTCCCTGCGGGCTATCGCTTCGGGATCGTAAACCATACCGGTACACAAACATTTCGTCATATTCGTACGCTGTAAAATGTCATAGTTTACACAAGATTTACAACCCGCCCAAAACTGCTCGTCATCCGTCAGTTTGGCAAAAGTAACCGGAACATATCCCAGAGAGGTATTGATACGCATAACCTGCTCCCCGGTCGTCAGACCGAATAATTTAGCCTGCGGAAACTTCTTACGGGATAAATCAAACGCCGCCCGCTTGATTTTTTTCGCTATCCCCAAACCCCGGTAGGCCGGTTTCACAATCAATCCGGAGTTGGCCACAAAGCGTTCGTGTTCCCAGGACTCGATATAACAAAAACCTACGAACTCCGCCCGGTTTAAAGCAATAATGGCTTTCCCCTGTTTAATTTTACCGGCAATGTATTCGTCGGTTCTGCGCGCTATACCCGTTCCCCGGGCTTTAGCGGCCTGATCGATCGCGTTGTTGATATCCGATACATAATTCAGATGCTTCTCCGAAGCAACCAGTACGTCTACTTTCATCTTAACAATTTCTTTTAGGTCTTTCTATAGTTTTCCGCATTTAGCCGGGACTTTTCATAAATCCGGCGCAAATATATGCATAAATATTTATTATTGACAAATAAATATGCACATATTTAAAATCAATCTTACAGAATTTACTTAAATCACTTACTATCAACCTTTTATTTTAATGCATAAATATTCAAATATTCCCCTAAAAAAACGGAATACGGAATAGTTTGAAACGGCATAGAAGGGGGGGCCTCGGTTGGATAAAAGAGCTTTTCCGTTACCCGGTTTCGCTTGTTATTTTTTAATTGTAATCTTTTTTTTGTTACAGTTTTTCAGATATTTACCAAATTTTGTAATAATTTGTTACAACAAATTTTTAATTCGGGATATTTTTCCTAGTTTTGCCCCCGCAAACGTTAACATTAAAGACATGGAGAATAATTACGCACTGAATCCTAATCCTTTAGTACAGTTCTTGCAAAAAGAACAAAGTGAATTTACCAAGGCCGACCTCATCCGTTACATCACGGAAAATCAGATCGAGATGATCAACTTCCGTTATGTCGGAGCCGACGGTCGTTTGAAAACTCTGAATTTTGTAATCAGCAGCCTGGAGCATCTTGACAGCATTCTCACCTATGGAGAGAGAGTGGACGGTTCCAGCCTCTTCCCCTATATAGAAGCAGGTTCCAGCGATCTTTACGTTATTCCCCGTTATCGTACCGCTTTTCTGAATCCGTTCAGTGAAATCCCGGCTATCGATATTCTTTGCAGCTATTATACCAAAGACGGCAAACCTCTGGAAAGTGCCCCGGAATATACCTTACGCAAAGCTCATGAAGAGTTTCGGAAAGTGACCGGTATGGAATTCCAGGCTATGGGAGAACTGGAATATTATGTGATCAGCGAAAAAGAAGAATTATTCGAAACCGCAGATCAAAGAGGGTATCATGAATCTACCCCCTTCTGCAAATGGGCTGATTTCCGTTGCGAATGTATGCGGGCCATTGCTCAAACCGGAGGAAAAATCAAATACGGTCATTCGGAAGTCGGAAACTTCACACTGGGTAATATCCAGTACGAACAAAACGAAATCGAATTCTTACCGGTAAATATTGAAGAAGCCGCAGACCAACTGGTTATTGCCAAATGGATCATGCGTACCTTAGCCCTGCAATACGGAATCAACCTGACGTTTGCGCCGAAAATCACAGCAGGAAAAGCGGGAAGCGGGCTCCACATTCATACCCGCCTGATGAAAGACGGAAAAAATATGTATATCGAAAACGGCAAACTGACCGATAACGCTTTGAAAGCCATTGCCGGAATTCTGGACATCGCTTCTTCTCTGACGGCTTTCGGTAACACGAATCCGACCTCCTATTTCCGTCTGGTTCCCCATCAGGAAGCCCCCACCAACATTTGCTGGGGTGATCGTAACCGTTCCGTACTGGTGCGTGTCCCCTTGGGTTGGACCACGGGAGCGGACAAAATGATTACGGACGCCAATCCTCTGGAAAAAGCAGCTCCGGCTACCGATCCGGGAATCAAACAAACCGTAGAATTCCGCTGTCCCGACGGTTCGGCCGAACTGTATCTGCTGCTGGCCGGCCTGGCCGTAGCTGCCCGTCACGGCTTTGAAATGGAAAATGCCATCGCCTATGCCCAGGAAAGATATGTAAGCGTCAATATTTTCGACGACGCCCACAAAGCTACCGCTGAAAAATTAAGCCACTTACCGGCCTCTTGTGCAGAATCGGCCGAGTGTCTGGAAGCACAAAGGAACATTTATGAAGCCCGGGGCGTATTCAGTAAAAACCTGATCGACGGACTGTTGAAAAAACTGACATCATACGAAGACCGTACCCTTCGCCAGGACATCGGAAACGATACGGTGAAAATTACGGAATTGGTAAAACAATACATTAACGTAGGTTAATCCCGGAACAGGAGGCTTGTCCTCCTGTTTTTTATCTTTTTCCGGAACAGAACACCCGGTCTTCTTTTTATACCCTCCTCCGGCTCTCTCTGGATGGGGCCGGAGGAGGATTTTTTTCCCCTTTTTCTGCTTGATTCTCTTCCTTTCAGCCTACAATACCTCAAACCCTTAGCGCAAACACAAATAAACCTGTTAAAAAAATAACAATTCGGTATAAAAAACCTATCTTTAGGCACCAAAACTAATGTGCTAATCATATGAAAAAAATTTTTCTTTTAGTTGGGCTTTCTTGCCTGTGCTGGAGTTTATCTGCCCAGCCGAAAAAGGCCAGTGATACGGATCAGTATCTGGCCGCTATGCATCGTTACATTACATCCGAAAAACTATTCGAGTATGTCAAACATTTGTCCGACTCTTCTTTTGAAGGCCGGCTGGCCGGTTCGCCCGGAATGGCAAAAGCCGTAAAATGGGCGGAAAATCGTTTCGAGGAATGGGGGCTCACTCCTGCGGGCGACAACGGCACGTATATCCAGCAATTTCCTCATCCCTGCGTAGAAGTACGGAAAGGAAGTTATATGAATATTTTATTCCCCACGGGCAAAAAAGGAGAGGCCTGGATCACCAAAAGTTATCCCTGGGCCGACGGCTGGTTTGCAGGGGGCACTTCCGGTAATGGCGAAGTGCAGGCCGAGGTAGTTTATGCCGGCTACGGGGTTACGGCTCCGGAACTGGGATATGATGATTACAAAGGCATTGACGTAAAGGGAAAAATTGTACTCATCGAAGGAGAAACGCCCAACCGGAGCAACCATCCGGACACCTTGGCCATGTGGTATCCCTATACCCTCCATCATCATAAAGTGGAAAATGCGGCCAAACACGGGGCGGTAGGCATGCTTTACAAATGGGTGCCCGGTCCGAACAATGCGTACGTGCCCGGATTCGTATACTGTTACGTGACCACCCCTGTAGTAAACGACATATTTTCCGGTACCGGAAAAACTTACAGGGAAACGATCAAACGCATTCGCCAAACTCAAAAGCCCGCTTCTTTCCATACGGGTAAAAAAGCGACCATTAAAATGGTGACGGATTATAATCCGAAGGCCACCGGAAAGAATGTAGTCGGTTACATCAAAGGTTCTGACCCGCAACTGGCGGATGAATTCGTTATTATCTCCGGACACCTCGATCATCTGGGTATGATCCCCTACCACATTGCCGGCGCCAACGACAACAATTCGGCAACTGCCGTGCTGATGGGAGTGGCCGAAGCGATGGCTAAATGTCCCGTAAAACCGAAACGTTCCGTCTTGTTTATCAATATCGACGGAGAAGAAGCCGGCCTGACCGGAAGTACCTATTACACCCAACACCCTATCGTACCCAAAGAGAAGGTGCTCGGCATATTGAATCTCGAACAGGTAGGTGTCGGGCAAAGATTATACATCAGTTACGGCATCGAATATCCGGGCATCGCTCCTTACTTTAAAGAAGCGAACGATCGTTACGTCCATCGTCCCTTAGGCATGTGGAGCTCCCGTCACCTTACCCGCCCCCGCACGGACGGAGCCGTATTTATGAAAGCCGGCTACCCCTGCGTAGACATCGGTGCGGGAGGGGGAGAAAATTCGTATTATCACCACCCGAAAGACGATTACAACACGATTACCCCGGAAATATTACAGGATTGCGCTAAAATGTTGTACTGGACCGCTATTTTGATGGCAAACGGCGAACGGCAGGATTTAAGTAAACCGGCCCGCTAACCTCCTTTCCGGCGCATCGAACGGCTTTATCGTCAGAAGATCCGGCCCGCTCCGGCAGAAAAATACCCTCACGGTTGATCTGCGGCAGGCTCCCGGTCGAGTGGCGATAAAGCTGTCTTTCATCGATACGCTTGTATGTATCCGGAAAAAAGCTGCCTTTCTCCGGATCATCCAAAAAAAGATTTATTTTACGGGGTTTTCTTTTATATTTGCAAAAAATAGTAAAAACGATGTATACGACAGTTATCGGTGTAGCCGGAGGAACCGGTTCGGGTAAAAGTACGTTGGTACGAAAACTGCAGGAAGCATTTGCCGAAGAAGACGTCATTACCTTAAGTCACGATTATTATTACAAGCAAAACAACGACCTTACCCTGGAGGAAAGAAAAAAACTGAACTACGACCATCCCCGTTCTTTCGATACCGGCATGATGATCGAACATGTGAAAGCGCTGAAAAACGGGGTTCCGGTGGAACGGCCCGTTTACTCCTTTGTGGAACACAACCGGCTGTGGGAAACCGTTAAGGTCAATCCGGCCAAAGTGCTGATTGTGGAAGGCATTCTTATTTTCGAAAGCAAAGAATTGAGGGACCTGATGGATATCAAGGTATTCGTCGACACCGATGCAGACATCCGTCTGGCGCGCCGTCTTTTACGGGATGTGGAAGAAAGGGGCCGGAGTATGGAATCGGTAGTCAATCAATACGTCACTACCGTAAAACCGATGCACGAAGAATTCGTGGAACCTTCCAAAAAATACGCCGATGTGATCATTCCCGAAGGGGGATTCAACTCGGTTGCCGTTGCCATGCTGATCGAAAACATCAAATCCGTGATTTTTCGCTGAACCCTCGTCTCAAAGCTCTATCGTAAAACGGGTTTCCTTATCCGGTACCGAATGTACACGTATCGATCCGCCGTGAGCCCGCATGATTTGACGGGCGATGCTCAGGCCGATACCCGATCCCTGTTCCTTGGTCGTAAAGAAAGGCACGAAAATCTGTTTCATCAACTCTTCCGGAATACCGGGACCGTTATCTTTGATGGTAAAAATCGTACGCTCGGTTTCGGTTTTCCAGGCCCCGATGACGATGGAAGCATCCGGCCGTCCGGCCAGAGCCTGAATAGCGTTCTTAACGATATTGATCATCACTTGTCCCAGTAAATTGGAATCGGCATATAACTTCAGATCCTCCGGAACCCCTGACATGTCGATCTTCACCGAATTAAAATTATCTTCAGCGCTGCACAAGATAACGATCCGCTGCACAAATTCCGACACATTGAACAACTCCCGGTCGGGCGTAGGGATACGGGTAAACTTCCGGTAAGATTCCACGAATGCCACCAAACCTTTACTGGTTTCGCTGATGACGTGTAATCCGTTGATGGCGGTGTTCCGGATACTGCTGTCTTCTACCTTCTCATCTTCGTAAAGAGTCAGGAGCGTATCGCTCAGGGAGGTGATGGGTGCTATGGAATTCATGATTTCATGTGACAATACGCGGATCAGCTTAATCCAGGATTCGATTTCCTTTTCGTCCATTTCATTATTGATGTCGTGCAACACCACCAAACGGACGTCTTCATTTTCCAGCGTCATACCGGAGGCTTTAATACTCAACTGAATGGTTCCCCTCTCCATAGTGAGGGAAAAGGTTTTGTTGTCTCCGGGCTTAATCGTATCGAAAACCACCGTCATCGCCGGGTCTACCCGGTCGAGTTGGCGCACGTGAGTGAACACCTCCAGGCCCAGCAGTTTCAAAGCAGACGCATTGGATTGCAAGACAAAACCCTTGGGATTCAGGATGACGATACCCGAATGAATACTACTCAGAATTAATTCGTAAAACTTCTCCTTCTGCTGGGCCTCAATCCGGATTTTCTGCATCACATTTTTCATCTTGTTGAGGATATAGCTCAAAAACATTTCCGAACTGGTACCTTTCTTCTCGATAAAGTTCACCGAATAGTCGTCGTTTTCGATGGATTCGAAAAAATAAGCCAATTTCCGGTTCACCGAATTGTATAAGGTCAGGGTTTTCGATATAAAAATCAGGGCTCCCACTACCCCCATCACGGCCCATCCCCTATGCCCGCTCTGAAATAAAATAAAGGCGGACAGGGAACAAGCGATAATGACCAGAATATACAGCAATAAATTCAAGGAGATTCTCCGGAACATAGGCATAGGATTTAGACTACAAGTCGTATTTTTTCATTTTATTATACAGCGTCTGACGCGTAATTCCCAATTGGGTGGCTACGGCCGACAAGTTCCCGTTACTCCGGTCCAGTGCATGCTTGATCATCTGTTTTTCCATATCTTCCAGCGTCTCGTTTTTATCGATAAAGGTGGTGGTCACCGTTTTAAAAAAGAAATCCGAGGGTTTCAGGGCATTTCCCTCACACATAATGACGGCTTTCTCGATGGCATGCTGCAATTCCCGTATATTTCCCGGCCATTTGTATTCCAACAATTTGTCCCGGGTAGCCGGAAGGAGTTTAATATTCTCTTTTCCGTACTTGGACATGTATTTTTTTAAAAAATATTCCGCCAGGGGAAGGATATCTTCCCCTCTCTCCCGCAGCGGGGGGATTTCGATGTGAATGGTGTTGATACGGTATAAAAGGTCTTCCCGGAAATGATTTTTTTCTACCATTTCCTGAACATTGCGATTGGTTGCACACACCAGACGGATATCGATGTCGATGGGTTTATTGGAACCGACGCGGGTGATCTTGCGATTCTGCAAGGCCGCCAGCAGCTTGGCTTGCAAAGAATAAGAAAGATTTCCGATTTCGTCCAGGAACAAAGTGCCTTTATTGGCAGCTTCGAACTTTCCGGCCCGGTCTTCGCGCGCATCGGTAAAAGCCCCTTTTACGTGTCCGAACAATTCGCTTTCAAAGAGAGTCTCGGTCACGGCTCCCATGTCGACAGAAATCATCACCTCCGAAGAACGGTTGGACAAGCGGTGAATCTCCCGGGCAATCATTTCCTTACCGGTCCCGTTTTCGCCCGTCAGCAATATATTCGCATCCGTTTTCGCCACCTTACATACCATATTATATACCTGCATAATGGCCGGAGAAGTTCCCCACAGCATAGAAGGCTCGCTGTTCAACTGATTTTTCAGGACGTTTTTTTCTTCCTTCAGTTGTTTCACTTCGTTCTGGGATTCCCTCAGCCGGTAGGCGGAAAGCAAAGTCGCCACCAGCTTGGCATTGTCCCAGGGCTTGACTACAAAATCGGCAGCTCCCTCTTTTACAGCTTTCACAGCCAGTTCGATATCCGCATAGGCTGTAAACAGGACAACCGGGATCTCCGGAGTCAGCTCTTTGATCCGGGAAAGCCAGTATAATCCTTCGTTTCCCGTGTTGATGGCCGCTGAAAAATTCATATCCAGCAGCACGACGTCCACTTTCTCCCCCGCTAATACAGTAGGAATCCGTTCCGGGGTGGACAGGGTAATCACCCGGGCGAAATAACTCCCCAGCAACAGCTCCACCGCCGTGAGCACAGATTTATTATCATCTACTACGAGAATAATTCCTTTTTTTGCCATACCTGTTCTTTTTAATACTTCTAGCGTACGAGACGAAAACCGATCCGTTTGCCGCCTTATTTTTTCCAAATTTAAAGGCTCTCTTTCAAATACCAACACGACTGTCAAAATATTAGACAATTTCGGACATTTTTTTATTTTCCGGAAGAATCCCCCTTCTACACATCCGGCTGATTTATTTCGTAAAAAACCGGTAAATGCTTCTTTTCTACCTTCTCTACACCCTAGCTTCCCCCTATTCTCCTTCACCTTCCCCGAAAAAAAATCATTTTCGCTCCCCGGGAGAAAAGAAAAATAATATGTAAAAAAATAAGACAACCTTGTCTATTTTTTTTACACTCACCTTCGGCAATATAATCACAAAAACCTGCCTATCAATTCATTATTAATTTGGCACGGTTTTGGCACAGGAGTGGACGAACGGTAAGAATACAAACAAAAATACATAACAGCATGATAAAACTGAATTTCACACTGATTCTTTTACTGGCCCTCTGGATGCAGGCGGGCGGTCAGACTAAAAAATGGACGTTGCAGGAATGCATCGATTACGGGGTGGATAAAAGTCTGAGAATGGAACGGCAACTGCTCAACAACAAAGTAGACCAAAAAAACCTGCGGGATGCCACCCTTGATTTGCTTCCCTCCGCCAACGGGAGCAGCAGTTTGGCATATAGTTTCGGACGTTCCCTGAGTTCCGACAACACGTATGTAAACAGCCGCATTATGTCTCATTCCTATTACCTGGGTGCCGATCTGAATCTTTTTTCCGGTTTCGCTGCCATCAACACACTTCGCTACCGCAAGGTATCCAAGCTGAAGGGGTTGCAGGATTCCGAAAAAACCGCCAACGACATCGCCGTCAACATCATTCAGGCATTTTACGACCTGGCGTATGCCGAAGGACTCATTTTGATTTCCCAGGAACAGGTGGAGAACGCCCGTTTGCAGTTAAAACAGATGGAACGTCAGCATGAACTCGGTATCAAACCCAAAAGCGACTTGTTTGATATTCAGGCCAAACTGGCGGAAAGCGAATACAATCTGATTTCCAATCAGAACAGAAGGGAAACCGCTCTGGTGGCTCTCAAACAGGCCATGAACTACGAACCCAGCGACGAAATGGAAATCGAGGTTTCCTCCCTCAGCAGCGCCCTGCCGGAACAACGCAATATAGACATCAACAGCCTTTATGCACAGGCGAAAGATGCCTTGCCGGAAGTTTCTTCCGCCGAATACGCTTACCGCGCCGCCCAGCTCAACTGGTATGTCGTAAAAGGAAGATTATTTCCTTCCTTCTCCGCTTCAGGATCGTTGGATACCCGTTACTACAATACCTCGGATGAAACCTACCGCTCCCAGATGAAGAACAACCTGGGAAAATCCTTCGGTTTCAGCGTGAGCATTCCGATCTTCGGAGGACTATACCGACACTCCAATGTCGCCCGGGCTAAATACCAGATGCAAGATGCCAAACTGGCTTATGAAGAAACCTTACAAAATACCTATAAAGAGATTCAACTGGCGGCCCTCGATCTGAAAGCAGCGGCTCAGGAATATGACATGGCTCTGAAAAAAGAAAGTTTCAGCCAGATGTCTTACGAAGCCAACAAAAAGAAATATCAGCAAGGACTGGTAACCATCATCGACCTGAATACCAGCGACAACAATCTCCGTCAGGCCCAGCATGACGTGCTGAAAGCCAGGCTGACCTACGGGATCAAAAAGAAAATGGTGGATTTCTACCAGGGAATTCCTTTACAGTCAAAAATCAAATTTTAACCGGCTTGCCGAATCTCAAAATGCATAACAATTAAAAATAAACGATATGGACAAGGTAATTGAACAAAAAAAAGGACTCAAGAAAAAACATATTCCTTATCTGTTAGGGGGAGCTTTCGTACTCTTATTTATCGGATGGCTGATTTTCGGAAACCACAGCGCAACCCTGCGGGTTGAAAAAGATAAAATCACCATCGAAGAAATCAAAAAAGGGACTTTCAACGATTATATCCGGATCATGGGGAATGTGGAACCCATCACCTTTTTTCAGCTCAGTGCACTGGAAGGCGGACGAGTAGTGGAAAAAGTAGTGGAAGAAGGAGCCATGGTGAAAAAAGGAGACGTTATCGTCCGATTGGAAAATCCGAACTTATCCATGGAAATTCTCAAAAGTGAAGCGGATCTGGCCTATCAGGAAAACGAATTGAGAAATACATTGCTTTCCATGGAAAAGGAAAAATTAAGCATCCGCCAGGAACGTCTGCAAAGCCAGTTGACCGTTACCCGGAACAAACGGAAATACGACCAGAACAAAAAACTCTTCGAAGAAGACCTGATCGCCAAAGAAGATTACCTGACAGCCAAAGAAGACTACGAAACTTCGGTAGAAAACGACGCCATGCTGATCGAACGGCAGAAACAGGATTCCATGTACCGGGAAATCCAGGTGGAAAATATGAACGAAAGTTTGAACAATATGCGCCGCAATCTGAAACTGGTGCGGGAAAGGTATGAAAATCTGAACGTAAAAGCCCCCATCAGCGGTCAGTTGGGAACCCTGACCCTGGAAATCGGACAAACCGTAAGTTCCGGAGCGGAAATCGGAAAGATCAACGTACTGGACAACTATAAAGTGGTGGCTCAGATCGACGAACACTACATCGACCGGGTACGCAAAGACCTGGAAGCCTCGCTTGACCGGCAGGGCACCGTTTTCGAAATGAAAGTACTGAAAGTATATCCGGACGTAAAAGGCGGTCAGTTTAAAACCGATTTGAGCTTTGTAAAAGAAATGCCGGAAAACATACGTACCGGACAAACCTATCACATCAACCTGCAATTGGGGCAGTCCGACGAATCCATCCTGATCCCCAGAGGAGCTTTCTATCAAAGTACGGGCGGACAATGGATATTCGTTCTCTCTCCGGATGGCTCGGAAGCCTACCGGCGTACCATCAAAATCGGCAAGCAGAATCCGCAATATTATCAGGTACTGGACGGCCTGGAACCCGGAGAAAAAGTAATCACTTCCGGTTATGAAATGTACGGAGACAACGAACGCCTGATTTTAAAATAAAACACCCCGAAAGAACAGTGTATCCCCGGAAATAAAAAATATACTGTTCTTTCCTAAAAAAATGTAACTTTTTAAGGATTTGATCGTCTTAATAGAAAATTAAAAACATGAAAATTATAACTACCTTCGCATGGATCGTCCTGGGATTGACACTTTCTTCCTGGACTCCCGACAAAAAAATAAAAGGATCGGGCCACATTATTACCGAAACCCGGGAAACCGGCGCTTTCGACCAGGTGAATATTTCGGGAGGCATCGACCTCGTCCTCACCCAGGGAGACGCCTGTCCGCTCCGGCTAGAGGGAGACGACAACCTGTTGCAGTATATCGATACGGAAGTCCAGAACCACACTTTGGTCATCCGCCGGAATACCCGGAAGGACCTGAAACCTTCCCGTTCCCTGAAAATTTACGTTACGGTTCCGGACTTAAAACAAATTGCAGCTTCGGCCGCTTCCGACGTAAGTTCCGCCAACCTTTGGCGGGTTGAAAAAATGGAGATTCGACTTTCGGCGGCTGCCGACCTGAACTTTAAGATCGATGCCGATGAACTCACGCTGAGTGCGTCCGCCGCTTCCGACTCCAAGCTGGAAGGCCGGGTAAATTACTTCAAGGTAAATGCATCGGCCGCTTCCGACATTACCGCCCGGAAATTGCAAGCAAAAACCGCGGATATCGTGGCATCGGCCGCATCTTCCGTATACGTTACCGTTACCGAGGAATTATCTTACGATCTGACCGGAGCTTCCAGTTTAACGTATTACGGTCGCCCCCGTATCGAACACGCCCGCTCGGTGGCAGCTTCCAGCGTAAGGCAGGCAAAACCGTAAAAAAGATGGACCAAGACGAATACCGGACTTTTAAATATAAAAACCTATGAAAAATATTTTACTCCTCTTTACCGCCTTGGTGTGTATGACCACACTCTCTTCCTGGGACTGGAATACCCGTAAAAACATCAAGGGATCGAAACACGTAGTCCGGGAAGTGCGCGAAAGCAGGAGCTTCGACAAAATCCGTTCTTCCCGTTCCATCAGAGTTATTGTAAGTGAAGGAAACAGTCATTCTCTGGAAGTGGAAGCCGACGACAACATTCTACCTTACATCAAAACGGAAATCAAAAACAACACCCTTTCCGTCTATTTGCCCAATGACATTCAGGTGCGATCTTATAAAGCGATGAACGTATATGTAAGTACACCTGCCCTTTCGGCCTTGCATGCTACCACTTCCTCCCAAATCGAAAGCGATTCCTATTGGGAGGTGGAAGATTTATCCATACGGGCAACCACCTCGGCTGTGGTTCAACTGAACGTAACGGCCCAGAAAATAAATGTAGACATCACGACTTCCGCTCAGGTCATCCTCTCCGGCAAGACCGACAATCTGGAAACCCGGATGACGACTTCTTCCAGTCTGCAAGCGGAAAAGCTGATCGCTGAAAATGTTAAAATTTCGGGGACCACGTCCAGTAGTGCCAGCGTTTTTGCCACCAACCAGTTAAAATATGCCCTCACCACCAGCGCCGTCGTCGCCTATTCCGGCGAAGCTTACGTCACGGCAAAGGCCAGCAGCGGCGGCTACGGTTATAAAAAGAAAAACTAATAAGATAAAGTTAGACATATCTTAGGCGTGAACACCTGCTCTTTTATCCGAGAGCAGGTGTTTTTTTATACTATTTTAAACAAAGACGTGATTTCATGAAAAGGATAAGAAAATTTGTTGTGATATTATCGGAGTTAGTATATTTTTGTCAAAAATAACAGCGTAATGGTGAAAAATACAATCTTTATCTTTTTTCTTCTTTTCCTGAGTGCGTGCATCGGGAATAGTAACCATTTTTCCAAACGACTGGATAATTTGGAAAAAATGGTCAACGATTTTCCTCAGCAAGTACTGGACAGCCTGCAAACCATCCCCCTCAGCCAACTGAACCGGGCAGAGCAAGCCCATTATTATTTGTTGGAAGCCATTACGTTGGATAAAAATTATAAATCCCTTCCATCCGACTCCTCCTTATTGGTTGCCAGCAACTATTTTTCAGCTCATAAAGATTATTACAATTTAGCCAAAACCCAAACCTATCTGGCTATACACGAAGTCCTGGAAAATAATGAGAAAGAAAAAGCCTACAAATATTTGAAAGAAGCAGAAAGCAATTTCAAACGAAGTTCCCAAAGGGATTCTCACATTCTGGGCTTGATCTATTACTGGATAGCTCAAATACAACACCAGCAGAATAATTACGAGGAAGCGGAAATCTACTACCGCAAATCCGTCGACGTCTTTAAAGAGAATAAGGACATCATTTCCGGCCTGTATTCTTTTAAGGAACTGGGCTGGCTTTTGATTACCAAAAAAGACTACGAAAAAGCGGAGGAAGTGCTGGAACATTCCATTCTACAGATAGATTCTTTACATCAGGACAACAATAAAAAAATTGTCATTCTCAAAGCCAGTCTACAAAACGCCCAGAATTTTCTTTATTGGAAAAAAGGGGATTTACAAAAGGCCTTGGAATTCGGTAAAAAATCCATCTCCACCTTAGAAAATCATTCTCTGGACATTCCCTCAAATTATTATTATGGTTTTATTCCCATCTTTAAAAAATTAAATCAAATCGATAGTTGCAAATTATATTGTACGAAGCTAATAGAAACCGCAAAAAAAGAAAATAATTTTTTAGTTCTCATAAATAGTTACAGATTACTATTCCAAATAGAAGAGCAACAGGGAAACTACCAAAAGGCTTGTGAATTAAGAGATAAGTATAATAAACTAAAAGACGAATACAGTTCCAAAAACAAATCCGAATCCTTTATCGAACTGGAACGGAAATACAACACGGCTCAGAAAGAAAAAGCCGCTTTAACCGAAAAGAACCGGATTCTGACCATCACCATTTTCAGCCTGGTTTTCGTGTTCGCCACCTCCGTATTCATTATTTACCTGATATGGTGTCACCGCAAACTCAAACGAAAAAACGAAGAACTGGAGGAAGAAGTGGCCAAAACCAAATGGGGATACGCCCTTTCCAGGGAATTGATTGCCGACAACAGCAGCGCCTATGAGGAACTGGAACGCCTGCTCAACCAGAACATCCACTCTATTCCGCCTAAAATCTTCGACAAATTCCAGGAATCTTTCCGCATGCAGAAAGCGGATTATTCCCGCCGTATTTTTATGGCGTTAAACCAAATCGACAATAACTTTATCGATATGCTGCAAAAAAGATGTCCCGACCTGACGCCCGAAGATGCCATGCTGGCATCCATGATCCGGCATTACTGGGACATTTACGATACGGCCCGGGTATTCCGGGTTACCCTGGACGCCATGAAGAAAAGAAAACAGAGGTTAAAATTAAAAGTATTGGGCACGGAGGCTACCTTGAGCGAACTGGACGAATTTTTAAAGAAAATGTAGCCGAAACCGAAAAAAAGTTTCATTTCGGAGAAGAAATTTCAGGGACTAAAATCCTTGTCCCTGCCCAGTTTTAATATAAGATTCTCTGAATCAGATTTTAATCTATTTTCAAAATCTTAATTTGTCCACCCCAGTGTCCCGGCTCATTTTTTGGAAGAAGACCCGAATTTGCCTTACATTTGCCAGTGAAGTTTTACACAAACCACAAATGAACAGAATGAAGACAAGACTTTTTTTGATACTGGTATTGATCGGCACTTTTTTCACGGTTCCCGGGATGGCTAATCCCACGGGACAGGGAGGTTCGAATAATCCGGGCGCTTCCGGCATTACGGATGAAGAACTGGATTACCAAGCAAGAAGAGATGGTGAAATTGCCAGACCGAGATCCATAGAGATTCCTTTATTAAAAGGTGTAATATCTTATACGAATCAAGTTATTACCAATACGTTCTTTTTCAATTTAGGTGAAGTTACTTTCCAGATCATCGATGCAGGGGGAAATGCCGTGTTGACCCGGCAGGCATTTGCGGTAAGCGGAGGAAAGGTGACGTTGGATCTCAGCGGACTGGCTCCCGGAAAGTACGATGTTGTTTGCTATATTATCGATGAAGCACCCCAAGTCGCTTCGTTCATATTATAGGTCCCAAGCAAAATTGATTTTAATTTTTTTAAAATCAGTTTATGATTTGCCGCTGCTCCTTGCCCAAGGGGAGCACGGCAAACTTTTTAAAAATCGGGATCTCTCGGTAATTAGAGGTTAATCACTAAGTGTAAGCCGGTGAAACAAGGTCTCTCCCAAGTCCCCTCGGAGTAGCCGGCTTAATTGCACGACATATTTAGAGTAACGTGACGTTCATCACCAAGTAACTAAATTCATGCTTACTCTTTATATGTTCGTGCATTTTTTAGGTAAGGAAAACAGTTCTCTCCCGTCTTTTTCATAAATTTTTATTAAAATAGGATTTCTGATTTTTCAGGCGATTCAACAAATCAATATTTTTATTAAGTTCGCATACGTGTTGTCGACAAACAGCCGTGCATTCTCTAATCTTAAAATAAAGTATATGAAAAGGTACATTCTCATCCTTTCCCTGCTGCTGGCGGGATTATGGACCTATGGGGAAGAGGCCCGCTTATTGCGCTTCCCCCATGTCAACGGAAACCAATTGGTGTTCTCTTATGCCGGAGACCTGTATACGGTAAGTACGGACGGGGGCACCGCCCGGAGATTGACTTCTCACATCGGGTATGAAATGTTCCCCCGCTTTTCGCCGGACGGGAAATACATTGCCTTCACGGGTCAGTACGACGGAAATACGGAAGTATTCGTTATTCCTGCCGAAGGAGGGGAACCGAGACGATTGACCTACACGGCAACCCTGGGCCGGGACGACCTGGGCGATCGGATGGGTCCGAACAACATTGTAATGGGGTGGACGCCGGATGGGAAAAACGTACTTTACCGTTCCCGCCGTCATTCTTTCAATGATTTTACCGGGCAACTGTTCACCGTTCCTTTCGAAGGAGGGAAATCGGTAGAAGTCCCCTTGAAAAACGGAGGTTTCGCTTCCTATTCGCCCGACGGGGGAAAACTGGCCTATAACGCCGTCTTCCGGGAATTCCGGACCTGGAAAAGATACCAGGGCGGTATGGCCGACGACATCCGTATTTTCGACTTCAAAACCAAAAAATCGGAAAAAATTACGGACCACATCCGGCAAGACATCATTCCCATGTGGGCCGGAAACGGAAAAGAAATTTATTTTCTCTCGGATCGGGACAATATCATGAATTTATACGTCTACCGGACAGACGATAAAACGACCCGGCAGTTGACGTTCTCCAAAGATTACGACATCAAATTTCCCTCAATCGGCAACGACCGGATCGTTTATGAGCAGGGAGGCTATATTTATCTGTTCGATACCGGGACCAAACAGGCCCGCAAAATCAACATCGAAATCGACAATGATCAGGTATATGCCCGCCCGGCCTTGAAAGACGTGAGCAATCAGGTTTCCTCCATCGATCTGGCTCCGACGGGAGAAAGAATTGTGGTGACGGCTCGGGGGGACATCTTTACGGTTCCCGCCAAAGCCGGCGTAACCTACAACCTGACGAATTCTTCCGGCGCCAAGGATTTCAATGCCGTTTGGTCACCGGACGGAAAACAAATCGCCTATATTTCCGATAAATCCGGGGAATTTCATATCTGGCTCCGCGATATGGTTACCGGTAAAGAACGGCAGCTGACCCGCAACCTGAAAACTTATATTTTCGACCTGCAATGGTCGCCCGATTCCAAAAAAATAGCCTGGAACGACAAAAACAACAACCTGAACCTGACGGATGTCGCCAGCGGAAAAACGAAAGTGATCGAAAATTCCGGCAGGAGTACCATACGTTCCTACAACTGGTCGCCGGACAGTAAGTATATCACCTATGTACGTCCCGAAAAAACCATGAACAACATTCTGGTTTACAATCTGGTTAGCGGGGAAAAACATCAGATTACCGACGGCTGGTATAATTCCGGTTCCCCGAATTTCAGTAGCGACGGGAAATACCTCGTATTCGCTTCGGCCCGTACCTTCAATCCGACCTACAGCAGCACCGAGTGGAACCATGTATACAACAATATGGTAAAAGTGTATGTTCTTCCGTTAGCGAAAGGCGCAGCTATACCCCTGGCTCCGGAAAACGATATGGTAAAACCGGAAGCTCCGGCGGAAGAAAATACCGGAAACGGCAAAGAGAAAGCCAGCCGGGAAGAAATCGTGTACGATTTCAGCAATATCGCCAACCGCATTATCGAATTACCGGTGAAAGCAGGGAATTACTATGGCATCTATATGATCGGTAAAAATATTTATTACAACCGGGGCGGACAAACGAATATGTTTAACCTGGACAAACAAAAAGAAACGGCTTTGGGCGTCAGCGTCACTTTCGGCAGCGGATATAAAAAAGCCCTCGCCCGTAAAGGCGGTAAATTTGAGGTGATCAATATCCCGACCGCTCCGGTCAACCTCAACCAACCGATTTCTCTAAACGGACTGAAGAAAAACATCGATTATCATAAGGAATGGATGCAAATTTACAACGAAAGCTGGCGGCAAATGAGGGATTTCTTCTACGCCAAGAATATGCACGGAGTCGACTGGAAAGGCGTATATGAAAAATACAAAGTGCTCGTTCCCCACGTAAATCACCGTACCGATCTCAGTTACATCATCGGCGAAATGATTGCGGAATTGAGCGTAGGACATGCGTATTCGGAAAACGGCGAACATCCCCAACCCCAGCGTATACCGATGGGATTACTGGGGGCCCGGTTTACCAAAGACGGATCGGGTTATTTCAAAGTAGACCGCATCATCGAAGGGGCGAACTGGAGCAAAGACACCCGTTCTCCGCTGACCATGCCCGGAGTAGACGTGAAAGAAGGGGATTATATTCTCTCCATCAACGGGAATTCCCTGAAAGAAACGGATAACCTATATACCCAATTGATCGACCAGGCCGGCAAAATCGTGGAAATGGAAGTAAACACCAAACCCAGTATGCAGGGAGCCCGCAAAGTGCTGGTGACTCCTTTAGCCAGCGAAGCACAGTTGTATTACTACAACTGGGTGGAAAATAACATCCGCAAAGTAAACGAAGCTACCAACGGAGAAGTAGGTTATATCCATATCCCCGATATGGGTGTGGCGGGCCTGAATGAATTCGTTAAACACTACTATCCGCAACTGAACAAAAAAGCCCTGATTATCGACGACAGGGGCAACGGAGGCGGCAATGTTTCCCCCATGATTACCGAACGCCTGCTGCGTGTACCGACGTATTACACCATGCATACCAATCAGACCGAAGGTTCGGTAAATCCGGAAGGGACTTTTGTAGGGCCGAAGGTATTGCTGGTCAATCAGTACTCGGCTTCCGACGGGGACCTTTTCCCTTACCGTTTCCAATACAATAAACTGGGAACCGTCATCGGTCACCGCACCTGGGGCGGAGTAGTCGGCTACAGCGGGACAGTGCCCGTGGTGGACGGCGGGGCTATCGTGACTCCTTCCTATGCTCCCTATGCAGTGGACGGCAGCGGCTTCATCATCGAAGGGACCGGTGTCGTACCTGACATCCAACTGGACAACGATCCCTACAAAGAATTTATGGGAGAAGACGAACAATTGAACAAAGCGATCGAAATCATTCGTGAACAATTGAAAACCCATACGCCGAAAATTCCGGCTATTCCCGCATTTCCCGATAAATCGGGCAAAAAATAAAGATAGATTGTCATCGACAAGCCCCGGCACGGAATTTTCCGGCCGGGGCTTCTTTAATTCAAAAAGTCACTCAAAAACCTATAACCAAAAATGTCTTATTCCGATTTCCTTCCCTCCTCCCTCTCAGTCGCCCAGGCGGCCGATAGCTTTCAAATACCGGGTTTCGCTCAATTGTAATTCTGCTTTGGCATCCACCCACTGGCTGCGGGCTTGTTGCCATTGGGCCTGAGCTTCCAGTAAATTGGTCAGAGTTTCCAGGCCCACTTCGTACTGATCCCGGCTGATGCGAAGATTTTCGGCAGCTTCCTTTAAAGCGTTACGGCTCATCTCGATACGGGTCAAAGCATCGGTGATATTAAAACGTGCCGCCGTAATTTCCAGTTCCATCAGTTGCACCGATTTTTCCAGATTCAGGCGACTGATTTCTTCGTCCGCCTGTGCCGCTTTGATTTTATTTCGTCCTTCTCCCCAATAAAACAAAGGAATTTTTACAGAAGCCATAGCATTGAAAGAAGCGTTAGCATCCCTTTCCCCGTTCAATTCTATTCCTCCGCCGTAACCGTATCCTACCGATATACCCACCTGGGGGAGATAATCCGCATGCGTCAGACGAATTTGCCGGTTTTTCACATCCGTTTCGTATTTCAAGAGGGTATAATCGGGACGTCCTTCTACACTTCCCGGTAAATCCCAGATACCCGGCATAGCCGTTTCGGGCAGGGTGTCCCGGGTTCGGATGTCCGTATTCAAACTCAGCCCCACCAGGCGACACAAATCCATACGGGAAAGCACCTGTCCGTTTTCTGCCTTTTGTAACAAAAGCACGGCCTCATTATAGCGGACCTGCACTTTAAGCACATCGTTCCGGATAGCCATCCCCACCTGTTCGGCATTTTTCAGGTTTTGCAACAACTCGCCTACGACTTTCAAATAAGCCCGGGCGGCATTTACCTGCTCCTGCACCCTTACCAACTGCCAGTAGGCTTTATCGGTTTCCAGCAGCACTTCAGACCGGTTCAGCCGGATAGTAACGGTAGCTACCTCTTCTCCGATCTTTGCCATTTCATGAGCTTCCCTTATTTTCCCTCCCATGTACAGAGGCTGTTCCAATTGGATTCCTGCCAGATACACCCCGCGCATACCCAAACGGATACCGATATCGGGTAAAAAAGCATATTCCTGGAACAGCGGAGTCCCGTCCGGACCGATCACCGGCTTGCCGGTAGAAGGATTTACGACGACATTGGGTTGTAAATGTCCTTCCGCATCGGGTACATACGTAGGAAGATAACCGCCTTTGAGTTTGTAGGAATATTTTTCCTGATTGTAAAAGCCAAGTCCCGAAACGGATAAGCGGGGAAAAAAGTCGGCCCGGTAAGCTTTTCTCATATACAGAGCCTTGTCCCTTCCGGTGCGGGCGATCCCCATCTGTTTACTGTTTTCCAGGGCCATTTCGCGGCACTGCTGCTGATTCAAAAGAACCTGAGCAGACAGAACAGGTTGAAAAAACCATAAGCATAATCCTATCAGTATATATTTCATCGTTTTGTGTTTGATTTATGGGCCTCCTCTCCAGGAGGACGGCCTATTTTATTTCACCTGTATATGAATGATCTGTTTTTCTTTTTCTTTCTCTCCCGGTTTCCGGATCCGGTAAAAAATAGCATAAAGTACCGGCAGGATGACCAGGGTAATAACCGTTCCGATAAACAACCCTCCCATAATGGTGACAGCCAGAGCCCCGAACATATCGTCGTTCACCAAGGGAATCATCCCCAGAATCGTGGTCATAGCAGCCAGCAAAACCGGACGAAGGCGGGAAGAAGAGGCATCCAGCAAAGCCCCGAAAGGCTCTTTTCCTCCTGCGATTTGCACCCCCACCTCATCTACCAGTACCACTCCGTTTTTGATCATCATACCCACCAATCCCAGTGCTCCCACGATGGCCACAAACCCGAACGCCTTATCGGCCAGCAGCATACCGGCGACGACCCCCGTTATCGCCAAAGGCAGGCATAACAGGATCATGACCGGTTTCCGGAAATTGCGGAACAAAGCGATCAGAATAGCGATGACGAGTACGATCGCTAAAGGCACGTTTTTAAACAGGTATTGTTTCGATTGCGTACTGGCCAGGTATTCTCCCTGCCATTCGGTGGTATAGCCCGGAGGGATCCGAATCGTATCGATTTTCGGCAACAGGCTGTTGCGTACGGCTGTAGTCGTATAACCGGGCGCATTATTGCACTGAGCGGAGATGGAACGCTGGCCGTTATACCGCCTCACCAGCGGCACCTCCCAGCCCATGCGTACCCCGCTGGAAGTTTGGTTCAGCGGTTTAGAGCCCACGACTTCCCTTAAAATGTCGTCTTCCGATATCATGCCGGTCATCAACTCTTTTACCGTTTCCACGCCCAAACCGTTAGTCGAGGGTACCATACTCCAGACGGGAACGTTGGCTATCTGTTCCGGTTGTTTCCCGTCCTCCCCTACGCTTTTTATATACAACGGCAAAGCATGTTCTCCTTCGTAATAGGAACCTACGGGCAAACCTTCCGTTGCCGCCAGCAAAGCCAGACTGACATCCTGACGGGAAAGATTGGCGATGCGGGCGATCTGCTGGTGATATTCGACGTTTAAAACCGGAGTATGAGGTCCCCAGTTGTTGGTAACCAGAATAGCCGTCGAATCTTCCCGCATAATTCTCTCTACTTTCGCACAAAGTTCTTTCAAAACGGCCGGATCCGGTCCGCTGATCATAAACTGAATGGGAAAATTCATATACATCAGATTATACTGCTTCATCCGCACGTAAGCCTGGGGATAATGTTCGGAGAGATATTGCTGCAAGGCCGGTAAATGATCCTTCAATTCGGCCGGAGAGGTAAAATCCACGATCAGTTCTCCGTAGCTCAAAGCAGGTTGAGCCACCGTCCGCACCAGGTTGTAACGGGAGGGCGTACCGCCCAGGCTGGTGGTGACCGCCGTAATTTCGGGACGGCTGATCAGGTAGCGTTCCATAGAAGCCAGGTCGGCCTTAACCGTTTCCGGATTCGTTCCATAGGGCATCTGGTACTCGATATAAAGTTGATTGTAACTCAAATCGGGGAAAAAACCCTGAGGAATAAACCGAAACGCCCATACACTGATCAATAGCAAAACGACCAGGGCCAGAACGACTATCCAGCGGAAGCGGACGGAAAATTGCAGGATATCCCGATAAATCCGGTATATCCTCTTTTTATAGATTTCCTCTTCACTCTCCGGTTTACCTTTAGGTTTCAACACCCGGTCCGCCTGTATAGGTACGTATACCATAGCCAATATCCAGCTTAGCCACAGGGACACTGCCAATACGATAAACAAATCCCTGACGTATTCGCCGGTCGTATCGGGCGACAAAAAGATAGGCAGGAACGTGAGGATTCCGATCGTCGTGGCACCCAATAGCGCCCATCCGGTTTTTTGGGTGATATTGATCAAAGCCGCCGGTTTTTTGACACCCCTTTGTAAATCCACCATAATTCCGTCCACTACCACAATCGCATTATCCACCAGCATTCCCATCGCTACGATAAAAGAAGCCAGGGACACCCGTTGAAGCGTACCGTGCATCATATGCAACACCACAAAAGATCCCAGCACCACGATCACCAAACCCACCCCGATGATATAACCGCTACGGAATCCCATCGACAACATGACGACAAAAATGACGATCAATACGGATTCTACCAGATTTACCATAAAAACGTTTATGGCATTTTTTACCCGGGTAGGCTGAAAAAATACTTTCTTGAAATCGATGCCGGCAGGTATAATGTTCTGCTTCAATTCCTCCAGCTTTTGATCTACCACCTTTCCCAACTGAATGATGTTTCCTCCTTCCTTCATGGCGATCGAAATCGCAATGGCAGGCAAAGTATCGTATAGCAACCCTTCCCGGGAGGGTTCCACATATCCCTTATGAATCCGGGCGATATCCCCGAGCCGCAACTCATCCTCCTCATGCCCCCGGATCAGCAGATTCCGGATATCGTCTATGCTTTTGAAATTCCCGTTTACTCCTACCCGCATCCGTTTGTCTCCGGTATTGTAATAGCCGGAATACACCGTTTTATTCTGATTATTCAAGGTCAAAATAATTTCAGCGGGATGTACGCCCAGATTGGCCATTTTATCCTCCAGAAAATCAATATCGATACAAGCTTGCTTTTCTCCGTATATATCCACACTGCTTACGCCTTCGATATCCAGTACGGTACGCCGGACCAACTGGGCGTAATCCATCATTTCCTGATAACCGAAACCATCTGAGGTCATGGCATAAAACATGCCGTATACGTCTCCGAAATCATCCAGAACAATCGAAGTTTCCGCTCCCTCCGGCAATTGTGCCTGAACATTGGTTACCTTTCTCCGGAGAATATCCCAGTTCTGTTGTAACTGGTCCAGGGGAACCGTACTGGCCAATTCCACCAATATTTCGGAGACATCATCCATCGAACGGGATTCCACATGATCCAGGTCCCCCATCGAACGAATCGATTTTTCCAATACATCCGTCACTTCCAGTTCCACCTGATAAGCCGACGCTCCCGGATAAGCGGTGATCACCATCGCTTGTTTTACCGTTATAGCCGGATCTTCCAGTTTGCTCATGGTCTTAAAAGCGTAAATTCCGCCTACCACCAGAACAAAAACAAAGAAATAAACCAAAGCTTTATTTTTCAGTGCATATTCCGTTATATTCATAATCTAAGAATTACAGAATCCTCCTCCGAGATTCCCTTTTTATCGTTCCATTCTCTATTTTCCGGTTTTACAAAAGTCCTCCCACATTCGAAGCCGGCACAGGCGGCAATAACCTCACCTTTTGTCCGTCCTTCAGGCTGTTGACACCGGCCGATACAATTCTTTCTCCGCTACGCAAGCCGGAAGATACAATCACCTGTCCGTCTTTCAACACTTGCCGCACATCCACAGGAAACAGGCGAACGACCTCATTTTCCGCATCGTATAACCAAACATACGTTCTTCCGCTTCTCTCTACCATAGAGGAGACGGGAATAACCGTCAGATTTTCCGCTCCGGGAGTATATCGGATCGTCACGCTGGCACTCATACCGGGCGACAGTTTCCATTTTCTGTCTCTTTTTAAACGGAAACGAGCCTGAAACAATTGGTTAAAATTGGCTTGCTGACTGATTTCCATCAGTTCCAAAGGAAAAGTTGCATCGGGATATACATCTACCCGCACGTAAAAATCCTGAAATTCCTCTCTCCGGATATAATCTACCGAGGGCAGATCGATATCCACTTCCAGATAATCGTCGTCTATCATAGACAATACCGGAGTTCCCTGATTCACAATTTCATAAGCATCGAAATATTTTTTTTGTATATATCCGTTGAAAGGAGCCTTCAAACGGGTGTCTTCCAGTGAATTTTTCCGGGCGTTATACAAAGCCGACACTCTTTCGCGGGCAGAAACGGCTTTATCGTATTCGTTGACGGAGACGCTGTTGCGCCGATAAAGTTCGATAATCCGGTCGGCTTCTCCTTTGACCTGCGTATATTCCGCTTTCGCAGCCTCGTATTGCAACCGGTAATCCCGGGGATCCATAGTCGCCAACAACTGTCCTTTCTTCACATATTCCCCTTCACTGACGTAGATGTGTTGTAAAGGCCCCGCCACCCGGAAAGCCAGTTTTACATCCGCAGCAGCCCGGATGCGGCCGGGATAGGTTATGGCAAATTGCCCTTCGTGTCCCTTTACTTCCACCGTTTTTACCAATTGGGAGATGAGCAGAGGTTCCTGCGAACGTCGGCAGCCAAACAAAACCGTCAGCAGTATAAAACCGAATCCCAAAACAGATTTCCTTGAGTTTAGCGGGAATATGACCTTCATGATTTAAAAATCTTTAAAAAATAAAATGTTTGTATATATACTGGAAAACGATCACTTGTGTTTCACTTTTGGAGAATAAAAAACTAAACCAAGAGAGAAATTGCCGTCAAATCGGAAAATAAAATAAAAAAAACAATCTCTATTGGGAAATTTCTGATAAAAAAAGGATTAATTTAATCTTCCGGTATATTTTTGTAATCGGACAGTGCTATTAGAGGACAACATTAAAAAAATCACATTTACATCATCAATCTGGGAAAAACAACATGGAAAGAAAACAAATCATAGCGGCTTATCTTCGAGTAAGCACAGACAAACAAACGATCCTGAATCAAAAAAGCGAAGTAATTAATTTTTGCAAACGCCAAGACATCCAGGTTACGACATGGTGCACCGAGACCGTTAGTGGCACGAAGAAAGAAAACGAGCGTCAATTGGGCGGTTTACTCAAACGCTTGCAAAAAGGAGATGTCCTCATTATCACCGAAGTATCAAGATTAAGCCGTAAGATGCTGAATATCATGAATATTATCCACCAATCCATCGAGAAAGGGATCACGATATACAGCATCAAAGAGGGGTACAAATTCGATACGTCCATCAATAGCCAGGTATTAGCATTTGCTTTCGGTCTGTGTGCGGAGATCGAAAGAACTTTGATTTCCCAGCGTACACGTGAGGCATTGGCCCGGCGAAGGGCTTCCGGCATGAAATTGGGACGCCCCAAAGGCAGTATCAGTACCGGAAAACTGTATGAACACATCGAAGAAATCAAACAGCTCCGGTCCGAAGGATTCTCCTTTCAGAAAATAGCTAACCGGTATAAGGTTTCTCCGGAGACAGTCCGATTGTTTTATCTGAGAAACCTGTATAAAAAAAATAAAACGAACCCGGTATGTTCTTAACTTCCGACAATAGCCACATCCGCTGAATATATGCCCGATATATTCCGAATCTTATACATTGGCGGCCTTACCAACCGCCATTTTTACTGTCTTCTGTCCTATTCTCCCAGCCGTCCGGTAGCTTTGAGATAACGGGTTTCACTCAATTTCAATTCCGCCTTGGCATCGATCCAATCATTCCATGCTTTTTGCCATTGCGCCTGTGCCTCCATATAGTTTGTAAGGGTTTCCATTCCCACTTCATACCGGTTGCGGCTGACCGTCAGATTTTCTTCGGCCTGTTGAAGCGATTTGCGGGTGAGTTTCACCCGGGTGAGGGCATCTTCTACTCCGAAACGGGCTTTGGCCACCTCCAACTGCATCATTTGCACCGCATCTTCCCGGGTCAGTTCGCTGATTTCCCGTTCGGCTTTCAGAGCCTTGATCTTATTCCGTCCTTCGCTCCAATGAAAAACAGGTACCTTCAGAGAAGCCAGAGCCATAAAAGAAGCCATGCCTTCCGATTCTCCTCCCACCGCTATTCCGTCTGTATATCCGTAGGAAACCGACACGCCCAGTCGGGGAAGAAAATCCGACCGGGTAACCTCCATCTGTCTTTCTTTCAATTCCACTTCTTTATCCAGCAACCCGTATTCGGGACGTTTGCTGATATCTTGTTCCCCCTCCCACAGGTCCGGTAAAATCGTTTCTCCCAGTGTATCGTTCACTTGTATGGCCGTATGCAAACCCACTCCGATGAGGCGACACAGGTTCATACGGGACAATGTCTGACCGTTCCGCGCCTTCTGGAGCATGAGTTCCGCTTCGTTCAGTTTCACCCGGGCTTTCAGCACATCGTTTTGCAAAGCCATTCCCGTCCGGCAGGCATCGCTGAGATTCCGCAGCAATTCTTCGACCGCCTCCTTGTATTTCAAAGCCGACAGTACCGTTTCCTGCAGCCGGACATATTGCCAGTAGGCTTGGTCCGTTTCAGCCAGGACTTCCGCCCGGTTGTATTTCAGATTCAATTCCGCCATTTCCACTCCCACGGAAGCCATCCGATAAGCAGCCCTAACCTTTCCTCCCATATAAACCGGTTGTTCCAATATTCCTCCCACCGTATAGGCATGATCCAAACCCAGAGAAAGAGCGATATCGGGCATATAGGCATATTGGTTGAAAATATATTTCCCGTCGGAACCGACCACCGGTTGTCCCGTTTCCGGATTCAGAAGAAGATTCGGTATCCATTGTCCGTTATTTCCCTGAATATAAGTAGGCAAATAACCTCCTTTGATGCTAAAAGAAAAATCTTTTTGCATATAGGCGTACATGCCGATTCCCGAAACTTTCGGGAAAAAGTTGGCCCTGTAGGCCTTTTTGTCAAAAGTAACCTTCGCCTTTTTCTGTCCGGCTATAGCCATTTTTTTACTGCTCTCCATTGCCATTTCCCGGCATTGCTGTAAATTCAGTTCCAGTTGAGCCTGACATACATTTACGGCAAAAAACAATCCGATTGCTAAAAACCACTTCATAATTTACTGTCTTTTGTATCTCCTTCTCCGATTTTCACCCGGAAAAACACGGCATATAAAACCGGAATAAACACCAGAGTAATGACGGTTCCCACCAGTAATCCCGACATAATGGTTACCGCTAAAGCCCCGAATAAATCATCCGTCAACAAAGGGAACATCCCCAGGATGGTGGTCAGCGAAGCCATCATAACGGGCCGGAAGCGGGAAGAGGAAGAATCGAGCAAAGCCCGCACCGGTTCTTTTCCCGCCTGAATTTGTATCGTAATTTCATCCAGCAGGACCACACCGTTTTTAATCATCATGCCGATCAATCCCAAAGCGCCTACGATAGCGACGAATCCGAAATCCTTCCCGCTGGCCAGCATCCCACCCACGATACCGATCAGGGCCAGAGGCAAGCATAAAAATATGATGGCTGGTTTTTTAAAATCGCGGAACAACATGATCAAAATAGCAATCATCAGGACCACCGCCCAGGGCAGACTCCGAAAAAGGTATTTTGTAGATTCGCTGCTGGCCCGGTGTTCTCCCAGCCATTGGGCGGTATATCCTTCCGGCAAACTTATCGTATCCACCGCCGGCATGATGGACTGACGCACATCTTCCGCCGTGTATCCCGGAGCATTATTGCACTGAGCCTTCATCGCCCGCTGACCGTTATAACGGCGTACGACCGGATCTTCCCAGCGGATGTCGATCCCCCGCGTAGCCTGATTCAGAGGAGTGGAACCGATGGCCTCCGACAGGATATCCTCCGGCTTTACCAGACCGGTCAATACTCCTTTCAGAGTTTCAGCATTCAGTCCTGAAATAGCGGGAACCATACTCCATACCGGAATATTATTCAGGGTCTCCACCTTTTCGCCCTTATTGTTGACGCTTTTCATGAAGATCGGCAAGGAGTGGGTCCCTTCGTAATACGATCCTACCGGCATTCCGTCGGTAGCAGAAAGCATCGAAAGACCGATATCCGAACGGGAAAGACCGGCCGAACGGGCGATCGGCTGATAGTAATCCACCGTCAGGACCGGACTCAAAGGTTCCCAATCGTTCCTCACCAGCATCGCTTTGGGATCGTTTCTCATGATGTCCTCGGCTTCCGCCGTCAACCGCCTCAATACGGCCGGGTCCGGCCCGGTAAACATCAGCTCTACCGGAAACTTTTCATACATCAGATTGTATCTTTTTATGCGCGCATAGGCATCCGGATAGTTCCGCCCCAGATAATCCTGCAAATCTCCGATAGAGGCTTTCAGCAAGTCCGCATTTTCAAAATCCACGATCAGTTCCCCGTAACTCATGGAAGGTTCCGCAATGGAACGCACCAGGTTGTATCGGGAAGGAGTGCCTCCCAGGCTGGAAGTGACGTGGGTAATCCCCGGCCGGTCCATCAGATATTTTTCAATTTCCCTCAATTGCTGTCCCACTTTTTCGATCCGGGTACCTTCCGGCATCTGAAATTCGATATAAAGCTGTTTGTAGCTCAAATCCGGAAAAAATCCCTGAGGCAAATACCGGAAAAGAAAAAGGCTCGCTCCCAATAACAGAACCGTTACTCCCACCGCCAGTTTCTTATGCCATAACATATAGAATAAAAATTTCCGGAACAAACGATAAACTTTACCGTCATAAGGATCTTCTCCCTTTTTGGCTTTTATCCGCAACGAACGGTCGGCATGTACGGGAATCTGGGTAAGGGCCAATACCCAGCTCAACAACAGGGATACCGCCAATACGATAAATAAATCGCGGACATATTCTCCCGTCGTATCCGGCGAAAGGAAAATCGGCAGAAAAGCGAGAATGGCGATCAGGGTCGCTCCCAGCAAAGGCATAGCCGTTTTACGGGTAATATTTACCAAAGCCGCCGGCTTGGGAATTCCCCTTTCCAAATCGACTTGTATACCGTCCAAAATGACGATAGCGTTATCCACCAGCATACCCATAGCGATAATCAGCGCCCCCAGGGACACCCGTTGCAGGGTTCCGCCGAACAGATAGAGCACCACAAAAGATCCCAGTACGATGATAATCAATCCCGTACCGATGATCATCCCGCTCCGGAACCCCATCGTCAGCATCAGGACCAGAATCACGATCAGGACCGACTCGATCAGGTTGACCATAAACACACTGATGGCTTCCCGCACCTGGTCGGGTTGATAAAATACCTTGTGGAACTCGATGCCGGCAGGAATGCGCGATTCCTTGAGCTGAGAAAGCTTGCGGTCGACCACCTTTCCGAGCTTTACGATATTCCCTCCGGTTTCCATGGAAAGCGATATTCCCAGAGCTCTCGACCCATCGTAACGCATCTCATTCCGGGAGGGTTGCCGATACCCCCGGCTTACGGAAGCGATATCTCCCAGTCTCAACTGATCCTGCTCATGTCCCTGAATAATCAGGTTCTGAATATCGTCCAGGGATTTGTAATCATCATTCACCGTCACCCGTATCCTTCTTTCTCCACTGTCGAAATAACCCGGATAGACGGTCTTGTTTTGATTATTGAGGGTAGAAAGCACTTCCAGGGGATGCACGCCCAGATTCGCCATTTTGTCCTGAATAATCTCGATATTGATACAAGGTTGCCTGTCTCCGTAAATTTCCACCCGTCTGACCCCTTCGGTTTCCTGGAGCTCGCGTTTCACCAGCTGAGCGTAATCCATCAATTCTTCATCCGCTATTCCGTCAGTAGTCATGGCATAAAATATACCGTAGACGTCTCCGAAATCGTCCAGGACGACGGAAGAGACCACTCCGTCCGGCAGGCTGGCCTGAGCGTTGCTTACCTTACGGCGTAACAAATCCCATTTCTGTTCCAGTTCTTCAGGAGAAACCGTACTTTCAAGTTCCACCGTGATCTGGGAAACATCGGCCATCGATTTGGATTGGATGTTGTCGATCTCGCCCATAGAACGGATGGATTTTTCCAGTACATCCGTCACTTCCAATTCCACTTTGTGGGCCGATGCTCCCGGATAAACCGTTACAATCAGGGCCTGTTTTACCTTCAATTCCGGATCTTCCAGTTTGCTCATAGAAAAAAAAGCAAAAATTCCGCCCAGCACCAGCACCGCAATAAAAAATTTCACCAGCGCCCTGTTATTCAGGGCATATTCCGTAATATTCATTATTCAGCAATTAAAAGGTCTTTTTATCCGTCTTCAGCGGACGCTTTTCCTTACAAAAGTCCTCCGATATTGGTTTTGGTCACCGGCTTCAACAATTTTACCCTCATTCCCTCCTTCAAGCTGTGTACGCCGGCGGTCACCACGATTTCTCCTGACTTCAGCCCGGCATTTATCACCACTTCGCCGCTTTTCAAAAATTTCCGTAATTCCACTTTTCTCCGGTTGACACATTCTCTGCCGGGATCATACACCCAAACCGAAGAGGAGTCGTCTCCTTCAAAAACAGCCGTCAGCGGAATGATCGTCAATTCCTCCTCATCCGGTAAGTAATCGATCGTTACATTTACACTCATACCGGCGGCTATCTCCAGACCGGCCTGAGGTTTTAAACGCAACCGCACCTGATAAAGCTGATTGAGGTTGGCTTTTTTCGTTATGCCTGTCAATTCCAGCGGAAATACTTTTCCGGGGAAGACGTCGAAGGTACAGGAAAAAGATTTGAAATAACGCTGACGTACATAATCACTCGAAGGGATATTGATTTCTACTTCGAAATAAGCATTGCCGACCATTGACAACACCGGCATACCGGCATTTACGGTCTCGTGGGCATCGAAATATTTTTTCTGGATATATCCGTCGAAAGGAGCTAATAAACGGGTATCCTGCAAGGCATTCCGGTGAGCTTCATACTGAGCTGTGATTCGCTTCAGACCCGAAACGGCTTTATCGTAATCGTTTACCGGGACACTCTTCCGGCGATAAAGCTCGATCACCCGTTCAGCCTCGGCTTTGACCTGCTTATACTCCGCTTCGGTAGCCGAGAAACGGATTTCATAATCCCGCGGATCGATTTGTGCCAGCAGTTGTCCCTGACGGACGAAAGCGCCGGTCTCTACCGGCATAACCGCTATCGGACCCGCCACCCGGAAAGAAAGATCTACATCGGAAGCGGACTTCAATTTCCCCGGATAAGTAATGGACAATTTATCCTGATAGTTCCTTACCGTTTCGGTTTTTACCGTCACGGTCCTTTCCGGTTCGGGAGCTCCGGAACGACATGCCCCGAATGCGACCGACATACCCAAGAGAGCACACACACAACTGTAGTTCATATGCATTTCATTTATTTAAACCGACTTGAAAAAGACCGAATATTACACCCTATATTCTCGGTCTCGTTCCAGTTTTCACCTTTTTTATTTCTCGATAATACAATAAACATGCCAGGGTAAAATAAACGGCAGTCAATATCCACAAACGATAAAACTCGGGATAAACTTCCCGAAGATCTGCTCCCATATTATTGATTTTGACAAACCCTTCTATACCGTGAGTCGAGGGAAAAAGCTGGGAAAAAGCGACCCAATAGTCTGGGATAGCCGAAACGGGCCAGGAAAGACCCGACATAAACATCAATGGCACGGAAGTAAACACAAAGATTAAAAACGGCATTTCCCTTTCCCGGCAAAGAAAAGAAAGCGTTTGCGCCAAAAATATGCATCCCAGTAAAAAAGGCAGCAGAAACAGAAATAAATCCCCGGGATGGCCGATGCGGGTCAGGTTGAAGATCCCCGGTACGACGACAAAAATCCAGACCGACACCAAAGCATACACAGGAAAATAAGCCAGGGTCTTCCCCACTGTCACCGAGAAGGGATTCCGGTAATAGCGAAGGGGAGGAATCAACATTCCCCGTTTATTGCGTTCCCTCTCTGTCCCTGCAATCGTACCTACCCCCAATAACAAAGATTGTTGAATCACCAGGATCAAAATAGCCGGAATAATAAAAGAAGCGTAACCGCTCTGAGGATTAAATAATTTTACCTCCGTCATTTTTACCGGAGAAGCGGTCAGGTCTTCTTGCTTTACGGATGCATACGGCAAACCGGCTACCTGTATTTCTTTTCCCATCAGCACCGCCACATCGCTGGCGGCCTGGAGCAAAGCCTTATAATTCAGCAATCCTCCCATATCGCAATACAAAGAAAGGTGGGCTTGTTCGCCCCTTCCTATCCGGCGGGCAAAATCGGTGGGTATTTCCATTATGCCGTATACTTCTTTTTGCCACCACAATCTGCGGGCCTCTTCCATATCGGTACATCGGGCGATAACCCGTACACCGGAAGTAGCATCCCACCGGCGTACAAATTCCCGGGCAACCGAAGAGGCGGAATGATCCACGACGGCGACCGGCACTTCGTGCACGGTTTCATTCGTATAAATACAGGTGTAAACTATCGGATACATCAGAGTCAGAGCTACGAAAAAGGTCAGCACCGCCTCGTCCCGGAGGATCCAGGTCCATTCCCGTTTAAAAATATATTTTATAGCGTGAATTTTCTTTTTCATTCTTTTCATTTAAATTCCTGTCAAGGCAAATACTCGTTCCGAAGCAAAAGTTTTTTCAGTTTAGGCATCACCGCTACGGGTAAAATCAAGAATAAGGACAGCGAAAGATAAGGCTGCCAGGAATAAACCAGCGGTATACCGTTCAACGCCTGATCTACATAAATCAAAAAATAGTGACGCATGGGAAACACATGCGAAAACACTTGCATCACTTCAGGCATAGAACGAACGGGATAGGTAAAGCCCGTTATGGAAAACGATAATACTCCCCACAAGGCACAGCTGCTGAGAGCGAGTCGGTTCCGGCTGTACAGGCCCGTAGCAAACAGAGCAAAAGCCTGGGAAGCGAGAACCAACAAAAGCATGGCCAGAAACATGGGAAAAAATCCACTGTTCAACGGGAAATGCAAAAAACGGTACAGCAACACCAGGTAAAAAGTTCCCATGATCAAAAAAATCAGCAATTGAGGCGCTAATTTCCCGATGACCGCCACGGTGACCGAATTTCGGCTGAGTTGCATCCATTCGGCAGCCGTACCGCGTTTCAATTCTTCTCCTATGCTGAAACAAGCCGTAAACATAACGAACATACTCAAAAAGGCAGGAACCAGAATATTGGTCAGATAAACGGCATAACTCAGCCAGGGGTTGTACAAGGGATGGGTATCCACCACGACCGGATTCAGTTGAGCGGATAAAACGGGGTCCGTCCCCCCCTTTGCCTGTAATAAAGTACGCTGAACCACTCCATTCGCCAAAGCGGCTTGCATACGCATATCCTTAAAAATCAAAGAACCGGGTAAAATATAAGCGTCGTTGGTATAAAATGAGATGACGGGCTGGCGTCCGGAAGAAACATCCCGCTTAAAATTTTCGGGTATATAAAATATCCCGTATATTTCTCCCCTCTGCATCGCTTCCCGCGCTTCTCCGAAATTCGTCGTACGCAGGGTAATCTTTGTCAATTCGAAAGCATCCAGCGAACGGGCCAACGCCCGGGAAGTAGACGTAGCATCCTTATCTACCAAGGCTGCCGGCAAATCGGTAGGAACTCCCTCTTTCATCAGATCGGCAAAAAACAACCAACACCCCAGCGGGGCGATCACCATCATAAACAGATAGATCCGCCGGGAAGCCCATTGCCGTACTTCCCGTTTCATCACGATCCACAAAGCATTACCGTTGTTCATAGCCCGCCTGTTTTTATCCGGCCGTCTCCCTTTATTTCTGTAGTTGCTTCAATACGCTCATACCCGGTCGCAAGCCTTCTATTTTCCGGGTGGGTACCGCCTTTACTTCGAACGTCCGGGCGTCGAATTGCCCGGTGGTTTTCGTCGCCCGCCAGGCCGCATAGCTTCCCCGGTCTTTCATATAGGTTACTTTCAATTCGATTTCCTGATTTCCCAAAGCAGGCACGATAGCCGTAAAAACATCGCCCATGCGGATACCGGCCAACAAATCCTCCCGAATATTAAAAGTCACCCACATATCATTCAGGTCCATCACATCCATAATAGGAGCGCCAGTACCCACCAATTCCCCGACCTTCGGATACCGTTCCGATACCTCTCCGTCGATCGGCGACACCAGAAACGTTTCGTGCATATAGGATTCCACTTCGGCCACAGCACCTTTCGCCCGGTTTACCTGGGCTTCTGCTGCCATCTTATCTTCTTGTCTCGCCCCGTTTTCGGCCAGTTCATATTGGGAATGGGCCGCTCTCTCCGTAGCTACCGCCGCTTTATAATTTGCTTCGGCCTCATCCCGTTTCTGGGCCGAAACTACCCCGTTTTTAAAAAGAGTTTTCACCCGGTCATAGGATTTACGGGCAATTTCCAGAGCTGCCAACGCTTTTTGCCAGCTTTGGTAAGCCATAGCAATCTGTTCGCTCCGGGAACCTTTCTCTGCCTTTTCGCTCAAGGCCCGGGCAGCCTCTTCCGCCGCTCGGGCTTGTTCGAACTTAGCCTGTACTTCCGGACTATCCAGGATCACTAAGGTATCTCCCTTTCTCACCCGATCTCCTTCAGCTGCCCTGAATTTTCCGATTCTTCCCGGCACTTTACCGGAAATGCGGACTTCTGTCGCTTCCGCCTGACCCTGAATAATCTCAGGCTGAGGCCTCCAGAATAAAATACCGAATATTACAATCAGCACGATAAGGGCCACTACCCCTATAAATACCGCCAACTTATGATTTACTTGCTTTTCCATATATGATTCTTCCTTATCGGTTATACTCTTTTATTCTTTTCCCTGCTCCCCCGTTTCGCTTCCCAAAATTCCGTACGCCTTTTGCAGGTATACTTCGCACAATTTCACCTCGATCTGCGCATCGATCAGTTGGGAGTTGGCGGATAACCAGGCAGTCTGAGCTTCCAGGACATTTAGTAGGGGTATGGTACCCTCCTGAAATCCCAGATCGGCGTATTTCAGATTTTCCTGAGCCTTCTCCCTATTTTTTAGGGCCAACTCCAGCTTTTTGGAAGCTTCGTTCATTCTGAATTCCGATTGGCTGACCTGTAATTCGATCTGTTCCCGGGCTTCCTGCAAACGGTATTCCATAATTCCCGTCTGCTCTTTCGCATACCGCAGGGTCTTCCGGGAAGCCCCCCAATGAAAGATCGGGGCTTTTATTCCTACCCCTACACTCCACATCCCGTCGAAACGATTGCTGATACCGTTGAAAAAAGAAGGGGTACTGGTAAAATAATTGGCCATCAGCGCCACGGAAGGTAAATAATCCGCCAAAGCTATCTTTTCTTTCTTCCGGTAGATCCGGGTAGCGATTTCCAGACCGGTAATTTCCGGACGGCTGGCATAAATTTGTTCCAAATTGCGCTTCGGCAAGGCCGTAACCGGAAGGACTTCTATTTCCTCTTCCCGCAAAGGATAGATAGAATCGGTGCTCAATCCGCAAATTTGATTCAATTGCATGCGGGAAAGACTCAGCCCGTCTCCTACCTTCAATTGTACCATCTCGGCTTCGTTGAGTTTCACCCTTACCGAAAGCACATCCGCTTTGGTAGAAACACCCGTTTGATACATCATCTCGATATCGTGCAGAAATTTTTTCAGGGATTGTACATATTTATCGGCTAGCTTCCGCCGGTTTACCAAAGAAACAACCTGCCAGTAAGCTTCGTCCACGGATAAAATCACCTGCTGTAATTCCAGGTCTTTTTTCTGCCCGGAAAGTTGTTCGGACAAACCGGCCAATTGGTTGTAAGCCCGGATTTTACCTCCCATAAATACCGGCTGGGTCAACCCCAACTGAATCACGGCCGTATTCCGGTCGTCCACGGTCATCGCTTCCTTCGGTAAAAGTGCATATTCAGAAGGACGTTGGTGGGGAAGATCTTCGGGCCGAAGGGTCCATTTTCCGTCCGCACCTATCGTACCTACCGGTAAATAAGCATCGTGTTTCAGCAAGTTGATCTCTTTCTGATTTCTCAAATAAACCCCCGTCCCGTCCAAAGCAGGCAAATATTTGGTAAAGGCTTCCTCTTTTAAAGCCTTGCTGGCCCGGCTCTCCGCTTCCGCTATTTTCAGCTTTTTATTATTCGCGATCGCCAGTTGCCGGCAATCTTCCAGACTTAAAGTTCGCTGAGCCGCAACCGCTCCTCCCCAAGCCAAAAAAACCAGGCCGATAAATAATTTTTTCATATTCCGTTTGTTCATATTACTCTTTGTTTCCGGAAAAATTTATTTTCCGATTTTCTTTTTTACCGGAATCATTTCCGCCTCGCTTTATATTTATACTTTTCGGTATGTAAACACCCTCAAAATTAACTGACGGAAACCAGGGCATACAATTGCTCGTACTGCAAACGCACGGAAGAAAGGGCATAGGAAACATCCTGGTGCATCAACAGGTAATTAATCACCCCGGCCCCGATATTCAATACATTTTTAGCCAATACGGAAGTATCCACATCGTTCCGTAGCTCTCCTCTCTTTTTAGCATCCAATATCAGTTGTTCCAGTTTCGACAACCGTTGCATTTTAGAATCCTGGGTCACTTTCTTCAGTTCCGGAAAAGTGGCGATTACTTCTACGATCAAAGAAAGACAAAGCACTTCCGGAATATCGCTGCCGAACGACCGGGCACTGTAATTATGGATTCCGGCCAATTTCTCTATGGTCAGATCCATGTATTCCCGCAAAGTGGAAATGCGGCCGAATTCCATCGTTCTGCGCTGGTCGATCAGAGCGTAATACCGGATCAGTCCTTCTTTCAGCACCTCTTCCTTACCGGAAAAATGATAGTAAAAAGTGCCCTTCGTGATCTTTGCAGCTTTCTCGATATCACTCAATTTCACGGCTTTAAATCCCTTTTTCAGGAAAAGCAAAAAAGCTTTTTCGATAATATCCGTTCGTGTGTTAGCCATGGTTTTTAATCAACATGTAATATTGCTCAAACTGCATCCTCATATCCGAAAAAGCATACTTCAAATCCGCACTAAACAATTCGATATTCACCATACTCATAGGAACGGCCATTAAATTCCGCGCCAGAACCGAGGTATCCGGCTCTTGCCGGATTTCTCCGTTTTGTTTGGCTTTTAGAATAATACGTTCCCAACGGGCCAGGCGATTTTTCGACAACTCGTCTATCCTTTGCCGGTAAACCGGGAAAAGATGTTCCACCTCCAGCACCAATTGAAAATAAAACTCTTCGATAATAAAAGAATGAAACAAATGGCGCAATCTCTCCGCCCGTTGTTCCTTATTCTCCAACACCACTCCGATATATTCCTTCAAGGAGGCGATCTTTTCAAAATCTTCCTCGCTCAGGTCTTCTAAAACGGTGGCATACCTTTCCAGCCCCTCTTTCAAAATCTCTTCTTTGCTGTTGAAATAATAATAAAAAGCCCCTTTGGTCAGGCCCGTAGCCTGCTCCAGGTCTTTCAGCGAACAGGCCCTGTACCCTTTATTCAGAAACTGAAAGAAAGCCTTATTTACAATTTCATCCCGGTTCGTCGCCATATTTATACTTTACGGTATGCAAAGTAAAGAAACTTTTTCTGATTATTTAAAAATTCAGGTATAAATTTACATTTTATCGGCTTAGCGCACGGGAAAGTTTGACCGAAACCCGGGAAACCAATCCCGGGCAAACTGATCCGGTCTGCTACCGAAGTGTAAAAAAACAAGACAGCATATGTCTATTTTTTTTACATTTTCTCCCAGGTGTATTTATAAATAACTATGATTATCAATACTTTAAAATTTTGGCACGAAAATAGCTATGAACTTTCCGAAGAGATGTAAAATCATTTAAAAGTAAAATATATGATACAAATTGAAAATCTGAATAAAGTCTTCCGTACCGAGGAAGTGGAAACGACAGCTTTGAACGATGTTTCATTGCATATCAAAGAAGGTGAATTCGTAGCTATCATGGGCCCATCCGGATGCGGAAAATCTACCTTACTGAATATCATAGGTTTACTGGACAATCCCACTTCCGGGAAATATTATTTCGACAATAAGGAAGTCGGCGCTCTGAAAGAAAGACAACGCACCATGGTCCGGAAAGGAAACATCGGCTTTGTATTTCAGAGTTTTAATTTGATCGACGAACTGAACGTTTACGAAAATATCGAATTGCCGTTGATCTATTTGAAGCTGAAAGCTTCCGAACGAAAAGAAAAAGTAAATCACATTCTCGACCGCATGAAAATAAGTCACCGGGCCAAGCATTTCCCGCAGCAGCTTTCCGGAGGTCAGCAGCAGCGTGTAGCCATCGCCCGTGCCGTAGTAGCCGGACCGAAGCTGATTCTTGCCGACGAACCTACCGGTAACCTCGATTCTAAAAACGGTATGGAGGTGATGAATTTACTGACCGAACTGAACAAAGAAGGAACGACCATCGTCATGGTAACCCACTCCCAGCATGACGCATCCTTTACCCATCGCGTCATTAACCTGTTCGACGGTCAGGTTGTAACGGAAAAACCTAACCTATAACAAATTTTTCTCATTGATTCTGTAGAGAAAGGGCGCCCCGTAAAGGCCGCCCTTTTTTATAACCGGTAAGCTCTTACTCTTCTTTTTTTCCCTTGTAAATCCGGTTGACGATCACGGCAATCGCACCGTCTCCGGTTACATTGGTAGCCGTACCGAAACTATCCATAGCAATATACAGGGCAATCATCAATCCCTGGGCCGTTTCATCGAATCCCAACATGGATTGCAACAAGCCCAAAGCTGCCATAATAGCCCCCCCCGGCACTCCGGGAGCAGCTACCATGGCTATTCCCAGCATCATAATAAAACCGGCGAATTGTGCGAAATGGATTTCCAGACCGGACATCAGCATGATCGCCATCGCACAGGCCACAATTTTCATGGTACTTCCCGACAAATGTATGGTAGCGCACAAAGGGATCACGAAACCAGCCAATTCGGGACGTACTCCGTTTTTAATGGTTTGTTCCAAAGTTACGGGAATGGTCGCTGCAGAAGACTGGGTTCCCAAAGCCGTCATATAAGCGGGAATCATGTTTTTAAATAAACGGAAAGGATTCGTTTTTCCCACCAGACCGGCAATAAAGAATTGAATAAACAACAGGATAACGGTCATGACGAAAATAACCACGATAATCTTTACGAATACTCCCATCACACCGGCCACCTGACCGGAATTCGTCATATTCAGGAAAATACCGAAAATATACAACGGCAAAAGCGGAATAATGACGGACATAATCACGATATTGATAATCTCCTTAAAATCCTCCATCATTCCCTTTAAACGGTCGCCGCTAATCACCGACATCCCCAATCCCAGCGTAAAAGCCAGTATAAGTGAAGTCATTACCCCCATCAGAGGAGGCATGTCAATGGTGAAATACGGAGGCAAGGCTTGAGCCGCTTCTCCTTCCAACGGAGTAAGTTTATCAGCACTACTCAACAGCCAGGGATAACTGAGATCACAGGTAAAATAGGTGAAAAATCCCGAAAACAAGGTAAAACAATAAGCGAGCAAAGCCGTAATCAACAATAGCCTTCCCGCTCCTTTTCCCAAATCGGCAATACCGGGCGCAACCAGCCCCAAAATCAAAAGAGGAATAATGAAATTCAGGAAATTACCGAACAGAGAATTTATTGTAATAAAAATCCTGACCAGCCAATCCGGAAAAAACAATCCGCAAACGATTCCAAGCACAATGGCTATAATAATCCGTGGGAGTAAACCCAGTTTTCTCTTTTTCATAGTCTTATTTTTGGTTAAAACGTTTAAAGCGTGGCAATGTTACAATTGTTTTTTAACTTTTACAAGCACCCTAACCTTATAAAAAACCTAAAGTTCCCTCGTTTTTTCTAAATAAGACCGATTGTAAGCAATTTTCTAAACTAATTTGTACTTTTATCCCCGTATAAGAAGAACGCAATGTTCCTCCGTTAATTGCTTAGAGAATGACAAAATACAAGTGGCAGGGTCACATCGCCATCCTTTCCTGTAATCTGATCTTCGGACTCAATACGCCCATTGCGAAATCGTTGGTGCCTATGTGGATTTCTCCGACGGCCCTCACTTTCCTGCGTATGTCTTTCGCCTCGGTTATTTTCTGGATCATCGCTTCTTGCTTTAAAAAGGAAAAAGTCAGTTTCCGAGATTTAATCATTATTTTTTTCGGAGCTTTGTTCGGATTGGTGGGTGCCCAGCTTTCCTTCGCTACAGCCCTCCTGTATACCTCGCCGGTAAATATCTCCCTGATCGCTGCCATGACTCCCGTCGTAGTCATGCTGATGGCCGCCATCTGGCTAAAAGAGCCCATTACCTGGAAGAAAGCGGGAGGCGTTTTTCTGGGAGCCGCCGGAGCCTTATTACTCATCTTTCACACAAATCCCCTGAGTAGTAATCCGGACGGGATGCTGGGAAATTTATTGGCTGTCGTCAATATCATTACCTACGGTCTTTACCTGATTATCACCCGTACCGTATCCCAACGGTATTCTCCCCTGACGCTGATGAAATGGATGTTCCTTTTCTCTGCCCTGATTTCTTTGCCCCTGGGAGTCGACAGCCTCTGGAAAGCTCAGGCTTTTACCCAATCAGCACCGGCAGATGTCCTCTGGCGCTTAGCTTATATAGCCGTCATGGCCACGGGAATCGCTTACTTCCTAGTCCCCCTGGCCTTGAAACGCATACGCCCGACCACCGTAAGCATGTACAACAACGTACAACCTCTCATCGCCTCTACTATAGCTATTCTCGTCGGTCAGGACTTCTTCAGTTGGGACAAGCCCGTAGCTGCTCTACTGGTTTTTTCCGGCGTTTATCTGGTTACTCAGAGCAAATCCAAAGAGGACCTGGAAAAACAAACGGGGAAGCCCTAGCTTCCCCGCATAGTCATCGAGACCCTTTGTATCCGGCTTTATTTATTCAAATAAGCCAATAACATCCAAACCAGATTTTCCTGTTGTGAAA